>JAZDOF010000035.1:0-6111 GCA_043799015.1 Pseudomonadota bacterium
GATATGCCTTCTCCTTGATCATGGCAAGGCAGCCATTGAGCAGGCCGCCTAACTTCACCCTTGAGTAACGCAGTTCCACTTTTCCGGCCTCGACCTTTGCCAGGTCCAAGATGTCGTTGATGAGGCTGAGCAGATGATGACCGCTATTGAATATCTGCCCTGCAAACCCCAGTTGGCTGTCGTTGAGGTCCCCGAAACCCTGGTCCGACAGCAACTCCGAGAACCCGATAATCGCGTTCAGCGGTGTGCGCAGCTCGTGGCTCATGCCGGTGAGGAATTCGCTCTTGGCCGCGCTGGCCGCCTCGGCCTCCTTGCGAAGAATCGACGATTGGACCAGGGCATTCTCCAGTTCACGTTCCATTCGCTTGCGGTCGCTGATGTCCCGCACCGTGGCCAGAATATAGTCCTTGCCCTTCAGGGAAATCTTGCGCAGGAAGACCTCCGCGTCAAAAACCGCTCCATTGTCCGCACGAGCGGCCTTTGACTCGAACCGCTTCTCTTGCCCGGCAAGGACCCCCTGCCATATTTCGGCCAAAGATACCGCACCCGCATCGTGTCCATAGTATCGGTCCGCAGCACGGAGGCGCGCGAGGTCCTGAAAGGGGTGACCGTAAAGGTTGAGCATATTGTCGTTCACGTAAGATACTTTGCCGTGGTCGTCATGCACAAGGACCGCGTCGTACACCCCGTTGAATACGGCCCTGACCGCGTCTTCCCATTCATCCAGGCTTTCCGCCCCTGAATCCGGCGACCTAATCTCGCGCGAACTTCCCAGAACGCCGTTAGGGATGGTTTCGTTACAGTTAACCGCGATCCATTCCAACGCTCGTACACGGGCTACCTGATTTGGGCAACGGTTTCACGAATACGTGGGTAACCGTGCTAGAAGAATAACCCTTACGTCCATTACGTTGGTTCGAGTGGGGCCGGTTATAACAAGGTCGCCTAATTTCTCGAAGAAGTGGTAAGAGTCGTTGTTTTCAAGAAAGAAGTCAGGGTCAAGGCCGGCCGCTGTCGCGCGGGCCAAGGTCGCGTCGTCCACCAATGCGCCTGCGGCATCGGTGGGGCCGTCCGACCCGTCGGTGCCCACAACGGCGAATAGACACCCGGGGATTCGTGCCGCGTCCCGCACCAACGACAAGCAGAATTCCTGGTTCCGTCCGCCCAGGCCGTCCCCGGCGACTCTCACCGTGGTTTCCCCCCCGGTGAGAATACAGGCCGGCGGTGGAACAGGATTGCCGGAGGACCTCACCTCCCGCGCTATCGCGGCATGAAAAGCCGCGGCCTCCCTGGTGTCACCCTGGACCGAAGACGATAGAACGACGGCCTCGTATCCCAAATCACGAGCTTGCTTTTTCGCTGCCTCCAATGCCTGTATGTTCGATGCGACGATGACTTGGGGCACGTTTCGGAATATGTGGTCCCCGGGCTTGGGAGTCTCGGACAGGAGGCCCGCCTTACCTCGCCGCAGGTGGTCTTCTACCGTCGCGAACACGCGGTCCCCAACGCCGTACCGCTGAAGCACGGTCAGTGCGTTCGCATACGTCGACGGGTCCGGGGCACAAGGCCCGGAGGCAATGACGGCCGGGTCGTCACCCACCACATCGGACAACATCAGAATTACCGTTCGCGCGGGGTAAGCGGCCTGCATCAACCGTCCCCCTTTCACCGCGGACATATGCTTCCTGACGGTGTTCATCTCGGATATGGACGCACCGGCGTTGAGCAACCGATTTGTAACCGCCTTCTTGTCGGTCAAAGAGATACCGTCTGCGGGAGATACCAGCAGAGCCGACCCGCCCCCTGAAATGCATGCAATGACCAAATCATTCGGGCCGACCGACCCGAGAAGGTCCACAATGGCCCGACCGGCCGTTACTCCTGCTTCATCCGGGACGGGATGGCCGGCCTCAACGACTTTCACACGGCGCAAAGGCACGGAGTGGCCGTACTTCACGCATACCAGTCCTTCCGAGATCCGATCACCCAGGATGTCTTCCAAAGCCTTGGCCATGGCTGCGGAGGCTTTCCCCGCACCGACCGTGATGATGCGGGATAACGGGGCAAGCTCCACGGCCTCGCCGCCGACGATCAGACCATGAGGCCCGAGCTTCACGTATCGTTTCACGGCTTGTTCCGCGTCCACAGCGGCAAGCGCCGCCTTCACGATGGCCGACGCGTCCTCACGGAGCTTACGGGAAACGCTCTTGTCGCTCATGCACGCCTCCGGTGTAAACGTTCACAGCGCTTCTTCTTCACGCGGAGCCGCGGAGGACGCGGAGTATCTCTTTGTCGCCATCTCCGCGCCTCTGCGACTCCGCGTGAGACTCCAATGTGTTTTAGTGGTTCATTCTTCACACATCGTGGTGAACGATTACCCTCCGGTTCCATGGACGGGGTTCCGTTACTCGTAGATCTTTTCCTCAAGCTCGTCCGCGGCGGCGGAATCCGCCTCGAAGTCCCTCGGTAAGCGGTGTTGTCTTATCTTAGAGTATTCTTTGTACCATTCCGCGCCGATAATCGCCGACATTACTTCATTGGTGCCGGTCCAAATGGAAGCGAGACGAAGGTCTCTGGATATTCTTTCGATGGGATACACGTTGGTGTAGCCGATTCCTCCCATTACCTGCATCGCGTTGTGGGCCGCCTTTTGGCAGGATTCGGTAACGAATTTCTTGGTTTCGGAGACCATTCGGCGTATCAGGTCCATACCCGAGCCCGCGTCCACACACCGGGCCGTGGTGTAGACCATTGATCGGGCCGCATCCAGAAGCATCGCGGCTTCGGCAATTTGAAAACTCACCCCCTGAAAGCGGCTGATAACTTGGCCGAAGGCCTTTCTGCGACCGCTGTAGCCCGTTGCGACGTCCAACGCCGGACGTGCCGCGCCGACGGTCATGGCCGCGGTACCAAGCCTTTCCGGTATCATCATCGTATTGAATACGTCGTAGGCGCGGTTCAGCCGTCCCACAATGTTCTCTTTCGGGACTTTGACGTCTTTGAACACCACCCGGCCCGCACCGCCGCCCCGGCATCCCATAAGGCCGTACAAATATTTGGTTTCCACCCCTTCAACCCTGTCCACGATGAAGCAGGAAAGGGCCCTGTGCGGCTCGGCATTCGGGTCGGTACGTGCGTAGACCAAGAAATAGTCCGCCCCTTCGGCCCCGACGATGAACCTCTTTTGTCCGTTGATCAGGAAGTGGTCGCCCTTGTCCACGGCGGACGTGGTGGTTCCGAAAAAGTCCGACCCACCTCTGGGTTCGGTTAGGCATTCCGCGGCGAACAACCTGCCGGCGAGCAAGGGTTTGACGTATTTCTCCTTTTGTTCATCCGTGCCGTGCAGCACGATCGCGTCACAAACCAGTTCCGCGCCGACGCCGAAGGTGCAGGCGAATATATAGCCCAGAGTGCCGACCTCTTCCATGATCATACACGTGGTGACCCAATCCAGATTTCGACCGCCCCATTTCTCGGGATAGCGGCACCCCATGAGGCCCCGTGCGCCGGCCTCCTGAAGGAATTCCTTGGGGAAGCGGATCTTGTCCGCGTCCATATCCAGGATCATCTTTCGAGGGACCCATTTCACCAAATCACGAACTTCGTCGCGGATCTTAAGTTGGTCCTCGGTCAACAAGAAATCGAACATATCCCGTCTCCTTGTAACAATTCGGCTTGTAGCGGTCGATTACCCGTCGGATAGGGGTCGAGTCGTTTTCCACACTACTTTATACAAAAGGAGGTCGCACATGAAAACCGTCATTTCAGCACTGATCGACAAAGTCACATATCTCAACGTGATCTTGACCGTAATCGCCGCGCTGCTCGCGATTCAGACCGTTCGCGATTTGGGGTTCATCGGCCCCAAGGCCGCGCACGCGGCAGGACCGGCGCCGGTCCACATCGAATCCGTTGCCGGCAACCTGCCGGTGGTCATCAAAGCCCCGGTTTCCTATAACGGCAATGTGTGTGCAGGCCCGTGCAGGTAGGGCCGTCGGGTGCGGGGACCCATTTGTAGGCTCGGCTTGGAAGGCCGGCGAGAGGACCGGTCCATCACGGATCGGTCGAGCGCATGGGCGTCGGCGTCATGTGGGTCAATCCACCCCGTCCCGGGGTACACCGCCTCGCTCTCCCAAATACACCCGCATCCCTTCCTGCGACGCGTCTTGGTAGACCTTCCGGAGGACATCCAGGAAGACCTCTTCCCCACGCCACATGGGAAAGGTGCCAAGCCTTTCGGCAAGGGGTGCGGCCGCTCTAGGAATCGAGACTTGGCCGTAATCGGGAAAGTCACAGGGAGCACTATTCCAGAAGGCGGCCGGATCCGTAGGAAGAGGTTCAGGAGGCAGGCTCGGAACGGCAACGAGGTCGGCGTGCTCATCGGCACCGGCGATGCCGCTCTGCTCGGTTCGCAGGCCTCCCAAAGCTTGAACCAGGTCCTCCCGATCCATTCCTCTGAGTTTAAGAATAAGAAACGGGTCTCGGTCGAACTCCTCCCCGAGAAGATAATAAACAGCGGCAATGTGTTTGCAGGGATTGGACCAATCGGGGCAGGAACACTCCGTACGCAGGTCGTTGAGTTTTTGAGGAAACAGCGATAAGGATTGGGCCTTGAATACATCCTCGATGGACTCGGGCATCTCTCCGGCCAAGAGCTTTGCTGCAAAAAGCGCCTGTTCGGAGAGGGCCTTTATGATTTTGGACCAGTCGGCCCGGGAAAGGACCTTCACCTTGATCGTCACGTCATATGGGTCCCTGCGACTACCCTGGACTTCGGCCGTGACCACTCCCTTTTCAATGTTGAGGGATGCGACCTGACCCTTTCGAGCGTACGACCGTCCTCTTCCCAATCTCGCGCCTATGTCGAAGCTTTCCAAGACGGCGACCCATCGTTTTGCCCACCAGCTTTGTCCAAAAGCCCCGCGTTGGGTCTGGGCCTTTATGCCTCCCTTGACCTTCTTGGCCGGAGCGGGCGTGTAAAAGTCCCTGTAATACCATGAAGTCATCTCAGTCTCCCAAAGCTTCCTTTCGGAGCGTCCACAGTTCCTTCAGGTCTTTGTTGGACAGCTCGGTTATCCACCCTTCCCCTGCGGACACCACCTGCTCGGCTATGTCCTTCTTCCGTTCGATCATCTCGTCGATCTTTTCTTCCAAGGTGCCGGCGCAGACGAATTTGTGGACCTGTACGTTCCTGGTTTGGCCTATACGGAAGGCCCTGTCCGTAGCCTGGTTTTCAACCGCGGGATTCCACCACCTATCAAAATGGAACACGTGGTTTGCCGCGGTCAAGTTAAGACCGGTCCCTCCCGCCTTCAGAGAAAGAATGAAGATGGCCGGCCCCTCTCCACCATTCTGGAAGCGCTCCACCATACGGTCCCGATTCGTCCTGGCGACCCCGCCGTGCAGAAAGAGCACTTCAGCACCGAAGGTATCCTGAATGTGCTTTCGGAGTATGTGTCCCATTTCAGTAAACTGAGTAAACAGAAGGGCCCTGTCTCGCACTTCCAATATCTCTTCCAGCATTTCGCACAGTCGCTCCAGCTTGCCCGACCTTTTGGAGACGGCCGAATTATCGCCCAAGAAGTGTGCCGGATGGTTGCAGACCTGTTTCAGCTTGGACAGAGTAGCGAGCACCACTCCTTTTCGCTGAATCCCTTCGGCGCCTTTCAGGGACCGCTCCGCCTCCTTTACCACGGCTGCATAAAGGGAAGCTTGTTCTTTGGTCAGGGGACAGAAGACCTTCATTTCCATTTTCTCGGGCAGGTCGGCTATGATGGTTCGGTCCGTCTTCAAGCGCCGCAGAACGAATGGACCCGTGATGCGCTTGAGAAGATCCGCGGCAGCGGGGTTGCGTTCGGCCTGGATGGGGACAAAGAATTTGCGTCTGAATTCTGCCGAGGTCCCCAGAAACCCGGGATTGAGAAACTCCATTATTGACCACAGGTCTCCAACGTTGGTCTCCACCGGTGTCCCGGTCAACGCAATGCGGTAACCGGTCTTGAGGGACCGGGCCGCCTGCGCCTGTTTTGTCTCGGAGTTTTTGATGTTCTGCGCTTCATCCAGGATAACGCCCGACCATTGCACGTCCTGGAACAGCTTGATCTCACGATG
>JAZDOF010000046.1:0-12001 GCA_043799015.1 Pseudomonadota bacterium
GGTGACGGTTGAGGAAGTGCGTCCATTCAAGAGTTCCGTCCGGACTATGGTCCCATGGAATGGGAAAGTCGAGACGTTCTCCCATGATATGACCTTTTAAGATCGCTTCCGCACCCTCCACGGGATACCAATGGGGCGGCGGTATTTGCAGCCCGAGGTTCGCGGGTTCGTATGGACCGCATCCTCCCGAGCGGAACACTTGATCTATCGGACCGGGCTCGTCGGTATATTCACCCAAGCTGCGGCCTGAAAAACCGTTTCCCCCAATCGGGCGCGACGCCCCCTTTTCACTGTTTTGCGTCACGCCGAGAACGAAGTTCAGACCGGTTGGGCTCAGTCGGGGGCCTCGAGGCGCCTCCACGGCTTCACCCATAATATACCGAATCAATATTTCCATGGTCCGCGGGCCGTCCCAGTTCTTCTCTCGCACAAACGACAGTTCAATGCAGCGGATGTCCCGCCACCCGGAAACCCGGCCGTAAGTTCCGAAGGCTTCAACAGGAAAGCGCGATTCGAGCCATCGACCCGTATGTATTACTTCTCGACCGCCCGAAAGAGATACCGCGCCGTCCGAGCCGTGCTCGATCCGCATCCCGGCCAGGATCGGACCTTGTGATCGACTTTGCACAGTGATCGTGATGCGGTTGAAACGCGATAGGTCGTTTGTCGGGGGATGGAGTCTGAGGGATAATGGACCGCCGGCCGAAAAGCCCACAGCGTCCAGCCCGGGACAGGCGCCGGGAAGTCGGGCAAGGTCGGCCGGCGAGAAGAGTGTCTCTTTCAGAAGCAAGCGGTCACGGGCAAATAAACGCGTCTCAAGTTCGGGGTCTCTCATGGAGTCAAGTAGATCGTTTCAGAATTATAGTGTCACGCGTTGAGAATTGCGGGAACCCTGAACGGTTGAATGAATCGAAACAAACATCTGTAGCGACTGTGTTTATCCCCGCCCGTCGTCGACATCCAGGGAACGGCCGGGGATAAAGCCCCCTACTTTGAGAGCCCCAGGTATCCGAAGCCGATGGGCGAGGTACACGGTATGAAGGACAGGATGGCCCAGAGGAGCCCCTTTTCCCTGGCATCCGCAATTCCCTTGCACACGAAGAAGAAGGCGGCCAAGGGGACTAGACCGATTATTACGGCCAACACCATCGGAATAATCCCGCCGGTGGGGTCCACCACGGCGAGAAGCGGTACTACGATCAGGAGGACGGGTGCAAAAAAGAGCCCCACCCACCATATGGGCAAGCCCGCGATAATGACCATCAATACCAAATTACCTATGGGCACGAAAGCGAGCCATGCATTGGCCGTATTGGTCTTTCCCGCGATGAGGAACAACATGATCGCGAAGAAAAGGTAGAAGGCTATGTTGATGGCCAACGACACTATCGGTCCCAAAAGCAGGGCGGTTTGGAGCGCGGACCCCACTTCGGGCGGCAGGCCGGGAATAAGTTCTTCCGTTTCGGCCTTTTTCGGCATTACAGGTTTCGCGGGTGCGGTTTGACCTGGTCGAGGCTGCTGAGCGGAAGCTTGAGGTTGGACCTTTGCGGGCTCACCGGGTTTACCTGCGGACGGAGCGGGTTTCTGTCCCGCCCGTTCCCCCGGCTTCGCCGAAGGAGCGGCACTTTCACCCATTGCGGCGAGCTTATTCAGCTCCTGCACCTTTTCCTGCACCTTCTTCCTGTCCTGGGCGGTCTGCGGCGCGTTTTCGAGGTACTTCATGAACGCGTCCATGGCGCCCTTCTTCTTGCCCTGTTCATCAAGGACCAATCCCATGTTGTAATGGGCTTCGGCAAAGTTCTTTTCCAGTTTTATGGCGGCTTCGTAGTCCTTTATCGCTTCGGGATATTTCTTTCGAGCCCGATAAACCTCGCCGCGGTTGTTGTAAGCGTCGGAGAAATTGGGGGACTGCTTGATGGCCTCCGTGAAGTCCTTCTCCGCTTTGTCCATGTCCATTTTCCCCAGATACGCCAAACCTCGGCCGTTGAAGGCCGCGGCATCCTTGGGGTTATTCTTGATCGCTTGGGAATACAGTTCCACTGCGGTATCAAAATTGCCCCTCAAGTGATTGTCTATCGCGTCATCCAAGGGCCCTTTTCCCTGGGCCGCAGCCGGCAAAGGGCACCATGAAAGCAGCGCGGACAAGAGGGTGATTCCCACAACGGTTAGGACGGCCTGTTTTGTTGCGGCCGGCCTTGGTATTCGGTCCGACCCGGTCCCAAACCGATTCATGGCCCGTGGAAGTCCTTTACAAGCCATGCCGGCCGATGTTGACTCATGGATTACACCGGGCGCGTGCCGGTCCGAAGAAGTGTATCGTCGGTTTTCCCGTCTCATTACGGTTCCCTCTAAGCCGGAAGATGCCTCATTGCGCAACCGATCACTCAAGTTATCATAATTTATCATATTTTCTTGTGAAGGTCAAGAGATCACGACCCATTTTCCTCAAAAGTCAACGCGTTAAATTAACAATCTCCGACATCTGCCCTCAATGCCTATTCACGTGATCGAATATGCGTGCCATGAGAGCCGCCGGGTCCTGGTCGGTAGTCAGCAAGGCCCTGGTTCGGCGCTCCACCATTGCCGCCAACCCCATGAGCTCATCCGAGAAGCCGCCTGTTCCCGTGAGTACACCGATGGCCCTAGTTTCATCCAAGTCGTCGAAGGCAATGGTAAACTCGTTCAGAGTCCCCATCCCTCCCCCGATGAACACGCACGCGTCCGATGACCTCACCAGTACTACATTACGTCCTTTTGTGCCCATGCCCGTAAATATCGTGATATCGCCGTCATTGGGATAGCAAAACCTCACCTCGTGATCGTTACGGTTTTCCGCAGGCGACACCGCAATGGTCAGGCCACCCAGGGAGCGGGCTCCCGCTACGGCCGCATGAGGAAGCCCCATGCATCCGCCGGTGAGAAGCACCGCGCCTGCGGACGCTACCAACTCACCCACACGCCGCGCCAGAAGTCCCTCGGGCGAATCTTCCCGGCGGGATGCGGATCCCAGCACCGCTACTTTAACCATGCGGGACGTCTCCATTGCACACCTCCGGCGTCCGCCGGCCGGTCGCTCGTTGAGGGTCGACCGCCTGGGCGCGAACACATAAGCTGCTTGACAATGCGCGTTATATGCGGATAACGTCAATACTTCAAGTCTGTGGAGAGACCCAACGGAAATGAGAGAATACGCGGCACTGATTCTGGCGGCGGGGAAAGGCACTCGCATGAAGTCGGGCCTTTGCAAGGTCTTGCATCCCATTGCGGGTCGCCCGATGCTCCTGTACGTCCTCGATGCGGTAACAGGGTCAGGGTGCACGGAAATCGCTGCCGTTGTGGGTCATCAAGCGGAGGATGTCAGGCGTCTGGTCGAGCCTCTCGGAGTCGGATGCGCCCTCCAGGAGCCCCAGTTGGGAACGGGACATGCCGTATCAGCCGCTCGACGGTCTTTTGACGGGTTCGAGGGAGACATCTTGATTCTGGCCGGCGATGTCCCCTTGATCGGTGCCGGCACGTTGAAGGCTCTCTTCAATTCTCATCGGGACAAAGGGAGCGCCCTGAGCGTGTTGACCTTCGTTCCGCCGGATGCATTCGGATACGGTCGGATAGTGCGAGATACCGCAGGGGATGTCGCTGCGATCGTTGAGGAAAAAGATGCCACGGAAGAACAGCGAGCTATCCGGGAAGTCAATTCGGGGATTTACCTCGTGGATGCCGCGCTGCTCTTCGATCTCGTAGGGCGATTAGCCGATGACAATGCCCAAGGGGAATACTACCTTACGGACATCGTCGCCGCCGCGGTAAAGCGCACGGTTCCGGTACACGGGGTCCCCGCCCCCGATGCCCGAGAGGTTTGCGGCGTGAACACGCGGGAGGAGTTGGCTATTGCCTCCAAGGTAGTATGGGAACGCTTGCGACGCGAACTGATGCTTTCGGGGGTAACCCTGTGGGACCCCGACACGGTATATATTGACTACGGGGTAACCGTCGGCGCTGATACCGTGATCCACCCCGGGGTAACCTTGTGCGGAAACGTGACGATAGGTTCGGAGTGCATCATTGAGCCCGGCGTGCTGATTAAGGATTCCACGATTTCGGACCGTGTGAAAGTGCTTTTGGGATCTCGCATCGACTCCTCTTTCATTGATGCCGGAACCCAAGTAGGGCCCATGGCTCATGTGAGACCGGAATCGCGAATAGGACGGAACGCCAGGATAGGAAACTTCGTGGAGGTCAAGAAAACGGTCGTCGGCGACGGCACCAAGGCCTCGCACCTGACCTACTTGGGCGACAGCACCATCGGTCGAGACGCCAACATCGGCTGCGGCACCATCACATGCAATTACGACGGGGTGAAAAAACACCCGACAATCATAGGCGACCGGTGCTTTGTCGGCTCCGACGTCCAATTCGTGGCCCCCGTGGAGATTGGTGAAGGAAGTCTGATAGGGGCGGGAAGCACCATAACGCGTGATGTTCCGCCGAATACGCTTGCCGTCACAAGGGCCAAGCAGAAAATGTACCCGTTGAGAAAAGGTCAGTTCCCGAGAGGAAATAAAGATGAAGATCCCAAGTCATGAACGGCCGTGACCCGGGGCGGCGGCAACCGAGGATGAAAATACCGCCGGTTCGGGTCAAAGATATGGAACAATCGAAAGTGGTCCCTGGGACGGCGGTGACCTGGTGTCATGCGGAATCACGGATAAATACGATAAAGCGTCTCAAGTATAGGCTGTGGATAGATGAAGCTCGACTACAAGAATTCGGTGGGGCCTGACTCTGTGGAAAAAGATACGAAGCGTGGAGGAAAAGGCGAAGGCGCACTGGAAACGAAAGTGGGCGAGGCCGTGGACGCATTGGTGGAATACCTGATAGACAATGACATGAAAGGAATTCACCCGCTCATCACCGGTGAAGTGGAAAAGAGGCTGATCGTGAAGACGTTGGAGCTCAGCCGGGGAAACAAGGTCCAGGCAGCCCGGATACTGGGATTGGGCAGGAATACGTTTAGTCGCAAAGTGCGCAAGCTTCAGGAGGCGGGGTTCATCCTCGATAAGAACGGCGCCCAATGAAGTGCGTGAATTGTGCTTTCAAAGCCGGCTAAGCCGGGCCTCCCATGAACGTGAGGATCCTTCCCATCGTTGGAGGTTCGGAAACAGGGTTCCGGGAGTGGATAATGCGGGTCCGAGGTCTTCAAGAAATTTCTTGACACTGATAGCTAAGGAAATATAATTTATGTGGATCTCAAAAAGCCTTTAGGGAGAACCCCATGGAACCCGACAAGCTCGCTCTGCTCGAACAAAAGATCATACACCTGATCGAGCAGAACGATCTGTCCAAGAAAGAGCAGGAACGTTTTACCAAGGAGCTGGAAAAGCGGGACAAGAGGATAGGTGAGCCGGACCGCACGCTGAAGAAACTCCAGAAAGATCATAAGGCGGCCAGGTCAAAGCTTGACAGGATAATCGAGAAGCTGGAGGCGTTCACCTGAAGCAACCGTACGACGGCGACGAGTTGAGACCTGATGACGATCCCGTGAGGGAGCCCTCCGAGGCGTTGAAGGTGCTGCTTTTCGGCCGCGAATACAATGTTAGAGGCCATGGCGACAGGAAGTACGTCGATGAGCTTGTGGATTTCATAAAAGCCAAGGCGAATGAAATCTCAAGGAACACTCGGGTCGTTACCACGTTGGACGTAGTTGTTCTGACTCTGCTTACGGTGACGGACGAGATGTTTCAGCTCAGGCAGGCCCGACAGGAAACCGTCGAAGCTTTGGAGGAAAAGACGGAAAGACTTCTCAAAACCATGGATAAGGTGATATAAGTTAGACACTCCCCTGCTCGGTTCGTGAGGGGGCAGGAATTTTTTGAGCCAACACTCAAAAGATGGGAGCTGTTGCAAGCTGCGGTGTGCAAGCCTGCCATGAAGCAGGAAGCCTGAAACAGTGTCAACAGGCCCCCCCCTGGGCAACCAGGTTCAAAAGATCTGCTTCTAACGGCCGATTGCGGGGGGGGCCATTTTATACTGCGGGTTTGTTTTCGTACCGAATTACCGGGATGCGGAAAGATACCTCTGGATTGGAATTCGGAGGATTCAGATATACGATAGGACGATTTCTTAAGTAGTTTCAACGCGGCCCCGCCGATTCTTTCCTTCGTGATCTTCCGACGGCTCTCATCCTGCCCGGGTCTCTTTACGGGCGCATCCCGCACACTTTATACGGAGTGGGGTTGTGGAATCTATTCATGTGTTGATTCCCGCCTTTGTCGCTGTACTCGTCGGTCTCGCGGCAGGTTTGGCCGCTGCCAGGTTACTCGACAAGAGACGGATGGAACAAGCCAAATCGGATGCCGGGGAAATCCTTAAGGCCGCCGACAAGGAGGCCGAAACCACCAAGAAGGAAGCCCTCTTACAGGCCAAGGACAAACTCTTTCAGGCCCGGTCGGAGTTGGAAAACGAAATCAAGGAACGACGATCGGAGTTGGCGGCCAGAGAAGCGAGACTACTCAAAAAAGAAGAAAACCTTGAGCGCAAGGCTTCGCAGCTGGAATCCAAAGATTCTTCGCTGACGCGGCGTGAAAGAGAAATCGATGGAGCTCACAAGCGAGCCAAGGAAAAGGAAAAGGAAGCCGAAAACCTTGTTACAAAGCAGCAGGAGAAACTTGAGGAGCTTGCCGGCCTTTCTCTGCACGAGGCCAAGGACATACTGCTGAAGAAAGTGGAGGAAGACACTCGCATCGAATGCGGCCGGACCATCAGGCTGATCGAAGAAGAGACGAAGGCTGAAGCGGACAAGAAAGCCAAAGAGATCATAGCTGCGGCGGTGGGACGCTACGCGGCCGATTTTGTGGCCGAACGGACCGTGTCGGTAGTACAGCTACCGAATGAAGAAATGAAGGGCCGGATCATCGGTCGTGAGGGGCGGAATATAAGGGCCATCGAAGCGGCCACCGGGGTGGACCTTATCATCGACGATACTCCGGAGGCCGTTATCCTCTCAGGATACAATCCCATTCGCCGCGAAGTTGCACGTATATCGCTTGAAAGGCTGGTGAGCGACGGCAGAATCCATCCTGCCCGCATAGAGGAAGTCGTAAAGAAAGTCACCATGGAGATCGAGGAATCCATTGTCGAGGCGGGCCAGCAAGCCAGCTTCGACCTGGGGGTTCACGGAATCAACCAAGAACTCATCAAGCTTGTCGGGAAGCTCAAGTACAGAACCTCCTTCGCCCAGAACGTTTATCAACATTCGATCGAAGTGGCCTTCCTGTGCGGCATGATGGCCTCCGAGCTGGGGCTGAATCCCAAAAAGGCCAAGCGCGCCGGCCTGCTGCACGATATCGGCAAAGCCATCGATCACGAAGTTGAAGGGGCGCACGCGGTTATCGGGGCCGATGTTGCGAGGCGTTTCGGGGAACAACCCTTGATTGTGAACGCCATTGCGGCCCACCACGGCGACGAGGAACCCCAGAGCGTAATCGCAGTGCTGGTCCAAGCGGCTGATAGCCTGTCCGCGGCCCGTCCCGGTGCGCGTCGTGAAATGTTGGAAAACTATGTGAAGCGTCTGGAGGACCTGGAGCGCATTGCCGATTCATTCAAGGCGGTCAGCAAGTCCTTCGCCATCCAAGCGGGAAGAGAAATCAGGATCATCGTGGAGAATTCCAATGTCGGGGACGACACTTTGCCGCTGTTGGCACGAGATATCCGGGCAAAGATCGAGAAAGAGCTGTCCTATCCCGGACAGATAAAAATAGTCGTCATTCGGGAATCCAGAGCGGTCGAATACGCGCGTTGAAGGGGCTTATCCGATTAAATGAATCCTTTCCTTGCTAAGGAAGACATTCTTAGTCTAAGTGCGCTGAAAGAAGTGTTCGGCGCGTTCGCTCACGAAATCGCCCAACCTCTCAATGCCATCATGATAGCCGCCCAAGTTCTGCAATTGCGCATGGAAAGATCCTCGCTTCCGGATTCGGAGAAAGCTTTTCTCACGGAGCGCCTGGGACTTGTGTCCAATCAGGTTTTACGGGCCACGCGGATAGTGGATGGGGTACGGTCCTTCGGCCGCCCCGACCCCGGCCTAAGTGATACGAAAGCGGTGTTCGATAGGGTGCTGGGGCTGATGGGTCAGCAGTTCGCGACCCGCGGCATAACCTTGATGGTTCAAAGGATGGACTCCGTGCCCGTGGCTCCGGAGGACGTCAACGTCGTCCAGGCCGTAATGGTGCATGCGCTCGCATTCGCGCGGGATTTGGTGCAGGCCGTAGCGGAACGCCACATAGCGGACTCGGTTGATTACGAGAGAGTTGTACGGCTGGAACTCAAGCGAGAGGCCGGAAGTACCATCCTGGTGGCCCGGTGGCCGGATGCGAAACTAGACCTAATGCCGACGGATGCTGAGCCCACTACCGGTGAAGGCTGGAGAGCGACGGAGGAAATACTCTCGGCTAGAGGGGGAAGCGTGGAAAACTCAACGTGTTACTTGAAAATGGTTATTAAATAACGTCAATATAATACGCTTATGTGCGGTTATCGGGGGAAGGGACGGGTCCGCCTCTCCTTTTTCATTGACACGGCGCCGTTCCATGTTATCATTTATAATGCCATGGTATGGTATTGTTTGATATTTTTTGACGGCAACGGAGTGACTGTCAGGTGAACCCCCAGACCACGGTCCGGTACGGTAAAGACTGCATCATGGGTCGGCCCTGGCGGCTAGGGCTGATTCCTACAGCGGTCGTTTGCGTTGCCGTATTGGCGGGGTGCGGACAGTCCGCGTCCCTGGTCAAGCAAGACGGGTTGAACAAATCGAGCTTGGCCGGGTGGTTGTCGTACGATATGCCGGCCGCGAAGAAATCCGCATCGGAAAACAAGCCCAAGACCGGTGCCTTTCCTCCAGTGCCGCTTGATGAGGACGGCCCGAGGCTGCGGCGCTTCATCCGAGAGTACGCCTACAATTCGCGCTCCACAATGAAGGAATACCTCGCAAGGGCCGAACGATACATGCCGATGGTGCGGTCCGTGGCAAGGGATAACGAGCTTCCTGAAGAAATCGGCTATCTTTTCATGTTGGAATCGGGGGCTAACCCGGAGGCCAGATCGCCGGCAAACGCGTTGGGGATGTGGCAGTTCATGCCGGCAACCGCGCGTTCTTACGGCCTGCGTGTGGACTCTTGGGTCGATGAAAGATTGGACCCGGAAAAATCCACCCAGGCGGCCATGCAATACCTGAAGGATTTATACGGGATGTTCGGCTGCTGGAGACTGGCACTCAGCGCCTACAATTCGGGGGAGAACAAGCTCAATCGAGTGCTTTGCAAGGAAGACGCCGACGAATATCAAGAGATTTGTTCCAGCCGCCATCTCAAGCGTGAAACCCGGGAGTTTTGGCCTCGTTTTCAGGCAATAGCGCATATCGCGGTCAATGCTGAAAAGTACGGCTTTGCACCGCTCGAATCGGCTCCTTACACGAAGGACCACGAGTTGGCGTCCATCGAGGGAAGCTATTCCTTGGACGACTTGGCGAAAGCGATGAGCGTAGAAAAGACGAAACTTGCGGAGCTTAATCCCGCGCTTACCCGAGGCGGTACACCGCCGGACGACGCGTACGAATTGCGAGTGCCCGAGGGAGGCAAGACCTTGTTGGCTAAAGCGCTGCCCAAGCTCCCCAACCATGATCCTTCCGGGCACGTAGTCCACCATGTCGTCTCCAAAGGGGACAACATCGCTTCCATAGTAAAACGATACGGCGCCACAAAGGCACAAGTTGCCGGAATCAATCCCGATCTCAATCTCGGCAAAAACCTCAAGCGAGGAACGAAACTACTCGTTCCGGTCCAAAGAAAAGCCAAGAAGGCCGTCCGAGTCGGCAAGCACGCTGCGCTCAAGGGGGAATGACGGGGCCTACGGTTCCCTTGGAAGTCATGCCCCATGAGCGAGCCGACGCTGCTGAGGAAACCGCGGCATGCCGGGTCGCCGACCGCGTGATACAATTGGGCCGGCGATGCGGGCGGAAAGCTTTTCCACACTGATGGAGAGCAAGGGCTGGATGACGGCGAATCTCGTCAATCGTAAACGGCTATGGTAAATTTCTCTGCATCTCGGCGCTCCTCCTGCCCCCTTTTGTCTATTTGTATCCGGGCATGAGCGGAACGCGTCATATTCTCAAGGATTATCTCGGCCTTTCACCGCCCGACCATGCAAAAAGGGCGAACTATAACAGCCGGCATTGACGCGACAAACCTGGGGTGAGTCATGAAGCGGCAATTTACAGCCATCATAGAGAGAGAAGGCGAAGGCTGTGTGGCGTTGTGTCCCGAGCTGGACATCGCGAGCCAAGGAGACACGGTTGAAAAGGCTCGAGACAACATCAGGGAGGCTGTCGAACTCTTTTTCGAATGTGCTTCAGACGAGGAAATCGCGCGGCGGTTTCACGACGAGGTTTACGTCACGCGCATGGAGGTAGCGGTTGGTTAAGACTCGAGCCCTCTCCGGAAGGGACGTATGCGAGATTCCAGCCGCACATGGGTTTGTTGAAGTACGCCGTCGCGGGAGCCACATCGTTATGCAGAAGCGAACCGGCGACTCCACCGTCACGATTCCGGTCCGGATCACCGAGAACTACGAAGAGGAACCCTGCCTTTTACGGCAGATGAGGAACAGCAATGCCGGGACGGACAAGGAAGACCAAACGGCCGGACGTAGTGCGCCGGAGAATTGAAAGCATGAGCAGGGACGAACTCATCGAGTTCGTGATCGGCCTGATTCGGGAATACCCGAAGATCGGCCGCAAGATTGAAGAGGAGGAGGACCTCAAGGCCGGTCACGTTACCGAGATCACCGAGTCAATCCGCTCCGAAATAGAAAGTGTCGCTTCGGAATCGGCTTGGAGAAACGATTGGTCCGATTGGGAAGACGCCCCGGACTATTCCGGGGTGCTGGAACGATTGCGGTCCCTCCTGGATTCCGGCCACGCCGACGCGGTAGTTGATTTGGGCCGCGATCTGTGGCGGTTGGGTAACGAGCAGGTTGGTTCATCGGACGATGAGGGTGAAGTAGCTTCTCGGATTGCGGAGTGCATGTCGGTGGTATTGCAGGCCGTGATGAGATCTTCGATGTCGAATCGGGACAAGATATTGTGGACAATCGATACCCGTAGGTCGGACGAGTACGGGTTGCTGGACGACATGGAGACTGAGCTTGCAAAGTTGACGGAGAGGGAAGCGTGGAGCGAAGCTGCCGATACTCTTCTGGGTCGTCTTGATGCCGGGAAAGGAGACCGGAAGAGCGAGGATCTTTTGACGACCCATCGTAGGGAAGGGACGATGAACTGGGCTATCGATGCTCTGGAAAGATCGGAGAGACGCGAGGAAATCATTCCGCTACTGGAGCGTGAGGCCCCGATTACTTCATGTTACGGCACCCTCGTGGAACGTCTTCTCTCCGCGGAACGACGTGATGAGGCCAAGGCGGTTGCGATGAAGGGCTTCAACAAAATTGTGGAGAATGCTCCCGGTTTGGCTTGGGCCCTTGAGGCCAAACTGCTCAAGATGGCGGAACAAGATAAGGACCTGCCCTTGGCGGCATCCTACCGCAGCCTGGAATTCTTCGATCGTCCGTCGATGGACTCGTACAAAGACCTGATGCCGGCGGCGGAAGCCGCGGGGTGCCGGCCTGCCGTGCGAGACGCGGCGATAAGATTTCTTGAGACCGGAATCAGACCCGATTTGAAGCAGTCAAGGGTGCAGCGCGACACAACCGCCGAGACCGAGGACACGTGGCCGCTGCCCTTCACGGAAATAACCGCAGCTTCGACAAAACACACGCGTTGCGCTTATTCCGAGATCAGCACACTCATAAGAATCGCCATTTTTGAGAAAGACACCGAGGACGTAATCCGGAGGTATGATCTAGCCAAAAACACCAAGTTTTTCGATAGATCCATTCATGATGAGGTCGCTGCAGCCGTCAAGAAATCACATCCCGATTTAGCTCTAGGCATATG
>JAZDOF010000149.1:0-8045 GCA_043799015.1 Pseudomonadota bacterium
GCATTTGGAGCCGGTCACGGCGTCTGCCATGGCATGTGTTATGATAAGCGGCGTCTTGAGCCTATCCATCTCAGGGACCACCGCGAGCGCCACGGCACTTGACACGATTCCCACTACTACGTCTACTTTCTCGTCTTTAACGAGCTTCTCGACTGCCATGAGGCCCTCCGGGGCCTTGGCTTGAGTGTCGGCCTTGAATACCTCCACTTTACGACCCAACAACCCGCCTTTTTCGTTTATGCGATCCACTGCGAGCTGCACACCTTGTTCGGCAACTTCGCCAAAAGTCGCCATGGGACCTGAAAATACATGTGCCAGTCCGATCTTCACACTCTGGCCGAAAGCGTGGACCGGCATCAAGGCTATCACCGCGAGACAAATGCACAATGTCCTCACACGAAATCTCCCTTCGGTATTTAGGCGGTATCAGGTCACGCTCTACCCTTTTCGCCGAACAAGCGCATAGGGTCGGGCACCAATCCGTCCGGACACATCACCATAGCGCGTTAGCAATTCACGTGCCACTCGAATCGCCGGGCCGCCGCAAAATATTAACTCGTTATTTCACTTTGTTATTGTATCAACAAAGTGAACGTGTGGGATGTCCAAAAAAAGGACTGCGCACTAAGTGCGTGAGAAAAACCCATGGCACACAATAACACAAAAACAGACACAATATTACATGATTACGCCGATGTTGTTTGTGCAATTATCACACACACTCAAGGGTCTTGTAGGCCCATGGCGCCCGCTGTAAGATTTCTTTTGTGATGAATCCCGTAACCAACACGAATACCGTGTCTTTCTCGGGTCGGCCTTCCGTGCGCCGTACCACCGCCCCCCCCCCGCACGGCGGATCAACGGCCATGGCGGAAAGCGCAACAACAAACCATACGGGTCTCCGGGGCCGTACCGGTTGCCGAGAGTTCGTTCCTTCGTAACCGTTCACCGAGTCCGCTTAATTCCTCACCCCCAAACCCCGCTCCAAGTCCGGCTGACTATTGGACACGCGTAACGCCGTGGATCCGGCATCTTCACCCAGAGGCAGCCCTGCACGGAGGCGCTCGCACTCTTGGGGGCTTAGTGCTCCATTGCATAAATAGGGTTACGTATTGGGGCTGAACGGTTAAAGAGCCCTATCGGGGCTGAGAGTCTTGTTCGAGATACGTCACCGTAATTAGGAACTTGCGCACTAAACCTCAACCGGCGGGGCCAATTGGAATTCCACGACGAACTCGGACCCGCTCCCGTCTCGACAGTCCGAAATGGTTGCACAAAATGGGCAGGCGGAAGCGTCGCCCGGAGGAGGGGCGGTCGAATCGTTTAAGTGGGGGCAGCGCTTTGTGGTGAAGGATACTTTGAATTCGTACAGCTCTGAGAACATCCTAATTCTTAGCAGATCTATTCCCTTACCCCCGGCATTGAAGGAATAGGGTCGGCCGCTCTTGTAGCTTTCCGTTTCCTGAACAGGATAGAAGCCCTCGAAGATGTACTCCTTCGCCTCATCGGGTATACCCATTCCCGTATCCTTGACTTTGAAAACATACCTTTTGCCTTGGGTTCGTCCGCTCACCACGACGAGCCCCATGTCGGGAGTGGCTTCCAGGGCGTTGCGGATTAATCCTTCCATGATGGAATGGAGAACATGGGGCGGTATCATTACTTCCGCCGAGTTTTCCATATCGAATACAAGTTCGATGCGGCGTTTTTCCTCCTCGACCTTTTCAGTGCAGAAACGAAACATGTCCGTGCCGAAATCGCGTATCCGGATCCTTTCCGGTTCATCCTTTCGTAAAGGAAAGGTCCTGTCCAAGTACTTGTGGATAACCTTGCGCGCGTTGTCCATCTCCGGCGTCCGTTCGCCTTGGAGCTCCATAAGGGTCAGGGCATAATCGAGAAAGCTCGTGATCATCCTCCTTTCCCACGAGTACCCGGTCATAATTATGCTTTCCACTTGGGACTCCAGCCTGTTGAGACTGTCGATGTGGCGCTCCATGCGTGCCATGGCTCGGTCGAACTCCGTGAGTCCCCTGTCTTTGAGCTTCTTACTCATGGTCGCAAGAGACCCGCGAATGATGGCGAGAGGCGTACGCAATTCGTGGGAAAGGTGATTGAGCACTTTGGTCTTGACTCGGTTGAGGTCTTCCAACTCACGGTAAGACCTCATCAGTTCCTCGAAAAACATGGTGTTTTCCACCGCCATGGCTACGACGCCGGCCAAAGAGGAGCAAATATGTACGTCTTCCTGGGTGAATACTCCGTTGTTCTTATTGATGGCCACGAGTACGCCGATGGTCTCTTCTCGCGTGTTCAGAGGGACTATGATTTCGTTGCGAATCCTGAACCCGGACCGTGCTTCAAAATCCGCAAAAAAGCTGGGGTCGGTCTTCGGGTCGTTGAGCATGACCGGTTCTCCGGTTTGATAGACCCGGCCGCTGACGCTGTTTTCGAGAGGAAGCCTCAGTTCGCCCGCCTTGGCGCTGATTATGTGTCTCTCATCCTGTATTTCACGCCAGAACAAGTCCCCATTCTCCTTATCGTAGAGCAGCACGCCGGCGGCTTCCGTCAGAACGGCCCGCCGCAGTTCCTCCACGACGACTTCAAGGAGACGGTCCAAATCCATGGTGGTGGCCAGAGCCATGCAGGAGCGGTAGATCATTTCAAGGTCATCACGGGATTTCTTGAGCCGGTGGTAAAACGTGGCGTTTTCCACGGCCAGGGCGATGCTTGCGGCCATGGAAACCAGGAGGGTCTCGTCCATTTCCGTGAAATCACCGCCGATTTTGTTCATCGCCATGATAACGCCGATGGTCTTGTCCTGGGTATTGAGTGGGACCTGCAAGACTCGGCGTATGTCGAACCCGCTTTTCTTCGCCATGTCCGGGTAGTAGCGCGGGTCCTTACTCACATCATTGACTCGGGCCGGCTTGTTGTTTTGGAATACCCAACCGGCGATGCTCCCATCCAGAGGCAATCTAAGTTCGGCCCTATGGGGAGACAGAATGCCGCGTGCGTCCCTGATGACCTTCCAATACAGATCATCGGCGTGTTCATCGTAGAGCAGCACCCCCGATCCTTCGATCAGGAGCGCCTTGTTAACCTCCTCGATTACGATCGGTAGGAGTTCATCCAGATCCCTCGTCGTGCCCAAAGCCTGCGATATGTTGCATAGGATCGACAGTTCGAAAAGTTCGTTGTGCTCCTCGTCCATGGCGTCGTCCACCACTCTTCCGAGAAGTCTTTCGAGGTCTTCAACCCTCTTTTCCAGTTGTTCGTAAGTAGGTTTACGCATTAGGTCGTCTCCCGCAATCAATTCCTATGACCAAACGGTAGGTGAGTCCCGGCCCCACAGCGCCTTTGCGGAGGGCCGGCCGGATTCGCAAGCGCACAATTACACCGCAGGGAGGCCGTCAGGCGTTATCAATCCCACTCAAACCCCATGACCTTCTTTATAAAGCGAGAGGCCGGGAAGTGCAATCCGCAAACGGTTGCTCCACCTTTAGGCAAAGGACCCTTCACTGACGTCGTTTCTCGTCCCCTCCGATCCGAGAGCGGCAGATATCACGGAAATTGTTTACCCCGGTGAAGAATTCCCTCATCATGACGACCCAAAGGTACCTTCCCGACTTGGTGAGCCGCAGCACGCCTTTCTCTTCGCTGTACGCCCCGATCAAGCGAAGGAGCGTGAGTTCTTTCCAAAGGGTCCTCTTAAAGACCCCTTGGAATTTTTCTTCCGCTTCGTCCACCTTGAGAGATTCGCCGAAGAGCTTCATGGTGAAGTCGTATCTGATTCGATCGGCTCGGGAAAAGGTGCGTTTACCTTGCAGGGGCAGTCTGCCGTGGTTTACGGCATTCAAGTAATCGGATACGGAAAACGTGTTGGCCAACACCGCGCCCCCGACGTACCCGAAGGATCCGCTTCCGACACCTATGTACTCGTCATAATCAACAATGTACTCGTCTATCATACTATTTTTGCGAGAAAAACACCATGCGGTCCCATTGGAATAGGTGTCGCCCAACATGTCCTGAATTAGACCGAAGAACTCCTTCTCCTGCGAATAACTTATCGGGCCGAAGCGCGCTGCAAGCTCCTTTCGGGTCAATTCGGAGACCATGAGCGGATAGAACGTGACCTGGTCCGCCTGCATATCTCGTATGATTCTTAGGTCTTTCTCCAGCATCGAGCGGTTTTGTGTGGGGAAGTTGAAAATCATGTCCACGTTGAGAGTGTCGAACGTGCCGGCGTACTTCAACAAACGTTCTCTGATTTCCTCTCCGCTGCCGTATTTGTGGAGACGCTCCATCTGCTGCAAGAGGGAATCGTCGAAGCTTTGGACCCCTACGGACAACCTGTTTACGCCGGCATCCTTTAGTGTCGCGACAATGTCGTCCGTCAAATGGTTGGGATTGGTCTCAAGAGAAATCTGCCCTATGCGAAAACGCGATCTCAGAGTATGAAGCAGTTCGGCCATCTCGGCCGGGAGCACCGTTGGTGTACCCCCGCCGACGTAAAGGGAAGCAAAGTCAAACCCTAGGTCCGCGTACAAAGAGACTTCTTTTTCCACACCTTTTAGATACTGAAGCGCCAACTCTCTTTCGAAAGGGAAGCGGTTGAACGAGCAGTACGGGCACAATTCCTCGCAGAAGGGTATGTGGACGTAAAGAAGATATTTCGCCCCTTCCTCGGGTCGGGGGGGGGTGAGATCGTCGAAGCTATCCAGGCTGAGTATTCTGGAGTAGACCCGCCGCAAGTATGCGGTCATCACTTTTTCAACAACCATAAGCCGTTTCTCCAAATTCCGACAGGCGGAGACCTTCCATGGCGTAGCTGCACGAGGCGGAATCACCGAGAACAAAGGACGCATCATCTCAATGATTTCGCGTTGTTAAAGGATAAATCCACCTCGGCATGCATGCCGACGGAAACAACGCTTGCTTTGAAGCCGCCGCCATTATACTTGAGTATTACCTTTGTTGAAATGAATCCGATTCAATGATGCACATTCCGGCTACTCCGGAAGCAAAGGATCCTTCCTGTTGGGAATTAAATATTCATGGAAATTGCCGTACTAATCAAGGGCCTGATATTGGGACTGGTGGTGTGTGCGCCGGTGGGACCGATCGGCTTGCTGTGTTTCAAGCGGGCGCTGACCGACGGCCCGAGGGCCGGAGTGGCCTCGGTTCTGGGCGCGGCTTGTGCCGACCTCGTTTACTGCCTGATGGCCGGATTCGGAATATCTTTCATAGGTGCGTTTCTGGTCCGGCGATACGTTTGGTTTGAAATAGTAGGCGGACTAATGCTTGTGGCCTTGGGGTTAAAGGTATTTTTCTCCCCATTACCGGAACGAGACGCGGACGGCAATGGGCAGGGCGTCCTCTCCGCGTTTACATCCACGTTAGTCCTTGCCTTCACGAATCCAACCCTGTTTCTGGTGTTTACCGCGGCTTTCGCCGCCCTCGGAGTGCAGGGCTGGAGAGGCGGCATTATGCCGACGGCCGTATTGGTCGCCGGCGTATTCTTGGGATCCGCGCTTTGGGCCCCCATACTGGCCGGTACCCTTGCCTTGTTTCCATATAACTTGACCGAACGTCAGTTGACCATGGTAAACCGTGCGGCCGGCTCCGCACTCTGCCTGTTCGGCCTGATCGCCGGATTCTCGGGCGTCTGGGCCTGGCAGCGCTGATACCTAAGAGATTTAGAGGACCCAAGAGAGTGCCGGAGGAAGGGTAACCATTCACTTACGGGGGGGAAATTCCAATCTCAACGTGGCGCAGGCTTTCCAGCCTGCGAATTTTCTTAGTGCGATCTCGGCAGACTGGAAAGCCCCACAAGAGCGAATGGTTGCGAGGAAGGACTTCGCAAACGGTAGAATACGAGATGGGTTCGGCGGTAGATACTCATTCCGTCCCAAGTGAATAGTTCCGTAAGGATATTCCATGCAGGAGATCCCGTTCGTTCTCCAAAACGTTGTGCTAAGGCTCGCATGGCCGGTGCCGGTGTGTTTGTTCCTCCTTTTCATGGGACTGGTGTTGAGGCGCAGGCCCGGACTTTCATTGTGCTTTGTGATCGCCGGGGCGGGCTGGCTCTTCGTGACGGCGCTGCCCGTTACGGGCCTCAAACTAACGGCTGCTCTGGAAACGATGGCGGGTGGTTATGCATCCCCTGCGGCCCTGACGGCCCGAGGGGTACGGCATGTGGTCGTGCTTTCAGGGGGGTACAGGCAGGGTGACCTAACCCGGCCGATCATTTGGGGGTGTCCGTATTAAGGTTGTGGGAAGGCGTACGTCTTTGGCGGGGAATTCCCGAGTGTAAACTGGTCTTAACCGGAGGGGTCATTCCGGGCCTCAACAGGGACCGGAGCCTCGCCGAGTCGATCGCACTGGTGGCTGCCGAAATGGGGGTTCCGCGGGATGCCATGATCCTTGAGGACCGGTCGTGGAACACTGAAGACCAGGCGCGGCTGGTGGGTGAAATCACCGGAAAACAACCGTTCGCTCTCGTTTCGTCCGCGTTTCATCTCCCTCGGGCACTTCTCATGTGCCGAGAGATGGGGCTCAATTGCGTGCCGGCCCCTGCGGATTTCAAAGCCAAGGATTACTCCCTCAGCTATGTCACGCTGATCCCCAGCGGTTATGGGCTTGTCCTCAGCCAGTCCGCCATCAAGGAGTACCTTGCCATGGGCTGGTTCCTGTGCATGCATCGGGCCTTCGGCCCCAGGGATAACCCGCGGTTCGGTCCCTAGCGGGCCCCGACCGAACGTACCAATACGCGTTCTCCGCCCAAAGTGAAGTAGAAACGGTCTCCTTCGTTCACTATGTGCTCGGCGATCCTGTAGTAGGCAGGACGTGAGAAACGGGCGAAGAACCGGCCCTGCTTGACCTCACAGTAGGGAACATTAGCGGCGCCGACCCAAAAGTGTCGGGGATCAAACGGCTCTTCGGTACCGTCGTTGAGCCGGATGAATACGCCGTCTTCATTGTGCGAAAGCACCGCGGTTACGACAAACGGTGCATCTTCCACCTCGACGCGGCATTGCTCGCGCCCTATACGCACTCGATATTCTCCATCGCCGGTTCGCTCGAGCACGCTGTTAAAATAAGCGTAAACGTGAGGGTGTATGATTTCGGCCCCATTCTGGAACCATCGACCGTCTTTGTCGATAAAGAGCCTCAGGTAGGGGCTTGCGTCGAAAATCACAGGAGGTTTTTCGTCGGAATGTTCCGTCATATTGGGCCTCTTCCTAGGCGTTACCATCCGGGAATGAAGAAATGAACCACAAAGACGCGAAGGCGCAAAGGGGCTGCACGACCTATGCGGAGTGGAAACCGGACGGACGGATAATTGAGCGTTTCAAGGTCATTGAGTTCAAGGTAAATCTTGTGGGGACTATAGCAAGTGACAAATTTCTTGTCCTTTGTGGTTCGAGTTTCGGGGTTCAGCGCATGGTCGCGTCGCATCATCATGCCTATCGTGCCCATACTTACCACCTCGCGGCCAGGTCTTTCTTCTTGTGCAGGTATTCGTACGCTTTGTATCCTGCCAGGACTTTCTTCACGTATAGTCTGGTTTCATGGTACGGGATATTGTCGATGAATTCGTCGTCCGCCATGCGCGAGTTCTTTTTCACCCACTGATGGACCTTTTGTATGTCCGCGTTGTACGACGCGATCGCGGGTACCAGTCTTCCCTTGAAAACTTGAATGTTGCCGCCCAGTATCTTGACTCCGTGGCCGAGGTTTTTCTTCGGTTCAAGCAGATCCGCCACGACGGAAGCGGGCACGTTTCCCTTCTTCTTGAGCGTCCCGGTCGCTTCGGGCGTTACCTGCATGAGACCTAGGGCTCCTGCGGGGGAAACCACGGAAGGATCGTACAAGCTTTCCTGACGTATCACGGCCCATACCAGGTTGGGGTCCACGGAGTGCTTTCTCGCTGCTTGCATCGTAACAGCCTGATGCACTCGAGGAAACGCCATGTCGATGAATTCCTTGGGGGCATTTGAAGGGGGCGTCTCCGTGTGTTCGCGAAAAGCGGAAGAGACAAT
>JAZDOF010000417.1:0-20498 GCA_043799015.1 Pseudomonadota bacterium
ATACCCATCCCAAGAACTATTGAAAATATCAACACTCCCACTGTGGTGAGTCGTTCCCACAACCCCGGGTCCATGCCGATCCGGCCGGCGGCCGCCAGGATTGCCGTGGCGGCCGCTATGCCCGCCAGACAGCATAGGGCCTTTTTCTGCAGCACCACCAGTCGTCTCAACTTGGGCGATCTAAAAAACGAAAGGACTTCAAGCCCATATATCCAACCTGTCTCGAAACCACGGATTCGTACAAACATGTTCGGCACGTTGTACAAAATAAGTGCGACCAATCCCCCCATCGGCCAGAACAGACAATTCAGCGCCATAAGCACGCCGCATATGGACGCCGCCGGTCGAATGCGACCCCAGAAAATCGTATCTCCCCAGGCCGCTAGGGTGGTCATAACCAACTGTCGTCCCACGAGGACCTTGGCGGGTTCCAGCTCGACCTCCAATCGAGCCGTTATGCCTGCCAGCAAAGGCGCCATTGTGGGATGCGTATTGACTTCAAGTTGCCCATGCCGCTGAACTGCCGACCGCCTATCCGCCAAATCCGGGTAAAGGGCCGTCAACGCAGGATAGATGCAGAAGGCAAACCCCGGGCTTTGCATCTTTCGGTTCGTCCAAAGGGTTTCGAGGAAAAAGGATCGCCGACAAACTCGGCCGTTCACCCCTTTCATCGCGAGGGTTTCTGAACCTAGTTTCAGCATGGGTAAAATGTAAACGAACAGGTGGAGGCTGTCAATGGAGGCGGCTCCTTTCGGCCGGAACATCCTGATGGGGCTGTGCCCGTGGAAAGGAGTGCCGGCATTGGAATGAGCAACTTGCGCGATAGCATAAATCAAGGTAACGTGCCATTCTATTCCGGAATTGATTCGGGCGCGGCCTCTTCCTTTTTTTTCCACACGAGGTATACGTTTCTAATGATACGTCTGACCAACATCCATTTCAGTTACGCCGGTTCCGTCGTGCTCCGCGGGGCGGACTTCGTTTTGTCTCCGGGCGACAGAGTGGGCTTGGTTGGCCCCAACGGGTCCGGGAAGACCACCCTGGGAAGGATAATGATGGGCCTGCTCAAGCCCGCTTCCGGGGAAGTGCGGGTCTTCGGAAAGATCCGCGCCGAGGAAGCGGATTTTGCCGAAATCAGAGGTCGTGTCGGTTATCTGTTTCAAGATTCGGACGACCAGCTTTTCTGTCCCACCGTTCTTGAGGATGTGGCTTTCGGCCCACTCAACCAGGGCAAGAGCCTGGAGGAGGTCAAGAGGATCGTGTCCCGAACTCTGACGCGGCTGGGGCTGACCGGATTCGAAGATCGGCTGACCTATAAACTCTCCGGAGGCGAGAAACGGCTGGTGTCGCTCGCCACAGTTCTTGCCATGGACCCCGAAGTTCTAATACTTGACGAACCTACCACCGGACTTGACGAAGAGACTACGGAGAAGCTCAAACGCATATTGACCGGTTCCGGGCTTGCTTACATAGTGATTTCGCACGATGACGGGTTCATAGCCGAGACGACCAACAAGATCGCCCGGATGTCCGCCGGAAGGGTGGAAGAGATTGTGCCTCGACACTCTTGAAAACGGTTTCCCATGATGTCATCCTTCAACCGTTCAGCCCGACCGGCTTGTTGCACCCGGCAAATCAAACCACAAAGGCACAAAGGTACGGAGACACGAAGAGACCCGGAGACGGTTAACCGAAGCACGGGTCAATCGCGAATCGGGGCCGCGTACAAGCCTCTAGGAGCCATTGATTTCTTTGTGTCTTCGCGGTTAATTCCTTTTTACCCTGTTGCCTCTAGTGTTTCGTAGCGGCGGTTTCAGCCATGGGTGTCGGCAAAAGACGCTTCCGGTCACGCTTGAAGCCGCCGACGTGCGGACCGGGTCGCGGAACGGAGCCTGATGGGTCCAGAAAACAACCTCGTTGAAGTTGCTATCCCGCTTCCGGTGGAAGGGCCGTTCACCTATGGAGTTCCCGAAAATCTTGTCGGCCGCGTACAGATGGGGGCGCGGGTGCTTGTACCTTTTCGACGGGGTATCAGGGCCGGATTTGTGGTGGGCATGGGGAGCCCGACCCCTCCCGACGTCAAGCTGAAGGACATAGTGGATGTACCCGTTGAACCGCCCTATCTCACGGAGGCTCTTTGGAGTTTCATCCGATGGGTCGCCGGCTATTACCTTCTTCCCGTGGGCTTGGTGCTGAAAACGGCGCTTCCACCGGGTTCGGACCGTCGCTCACGGCCCTGGGCGATCCTCACTCCCGAGGGACGACGATGGTTCGGAGGGTCGGGTTTGGATGGCAGCCTAAACCTGCCGCAAAAATTCCTCAAAACGGAAGCCATGGCCGTCAGGGACTTGGGCGCGGCCGTAGGGCCGGACCAGGTGGACCAGGCCGTGAAACGGGGATGGATAAGGCTTGAGGAACGTATTTCGCGGCCACGGGATTTCCTGGGTGGCAAGCGCTTGCCGGAATTGCTCATGCCCGCCGGTTCTCCCGCCTCGCCCGAGGAGAGCCCGCCCGAACCCACGTCCGAGCAAGCCGCAGCCATAGCGGAAATAGGGCGAGCCGTGGCCGGAGGGGGATTCGCGCCTTTTCTATTGTTCGGCGTCACCGGGTCGGGTAAGACCGAGGTGTATCTCCGCAGCATCGACGAGGCGTTGAAGAAATCAAAAAGGGTTCTGGTTCTGGTTCCGGAAATCGCGCTTACCCCGCAGTTGGCTCGACGTTTCCTACGACGCCTGGGCGGCGGCGTCGCCCTGTTTCACAGCGGCTTGACCCCGTCCCAGCGGTTGGACGAGTGGCGTAGAATACGAACCGGAGCTGTGAATGTGGTGATTGCCGCGCGTTCGGGTATTTTCGTGCCGTTGGAAGACCTGGGACTCATAATTGTGGATGAAGAGCACGATCCTTCATACAAGCAAGAGGACGGTTGCCCTTACAACGCGCGGGACATGGCGTTGGCCCGCGGCAAACTGGAAGGAGCCGTCGTGGTCTTGGGCAGTGCGACCCCATCCTTTGAGAGCTTCCTTAACGCCCGACACGGCAGACTGACCCGTCTGGATTTGAGGTCGAGACATCATGGGGGCGCACTCCCGGCCGTGGAATTGATCGATCTGAAAACGGAAAAAGCAAAGGGAAGGGGGGGTACGTTTCTCACGCCCCCATTGATCGAAGCGGTAAGCGCGGTTTTGGATCGCCGGGAGCAAGTCGTACTGTTCCTAAATCGCAGAGGCTTCGATACCTTTGCACAGTGCAATTCATGCGGGCACGTGTTCAAATGCCCCAATTGCGACATCAGCCTCACGCACCACAAGAAGGACCGTGACTTGAGGTGTCACGTATGCGGATACTCCCAAGCTTCGCCTCCCCTTTGTCCCGGTTGTGGCGGCGCCAAGTTGTTCTTCGGCGGTGTGGGGACTCAGAAAATCGAAGAGGAGTTGCTGGCCGTCTTCCCTGACTCTCGTATTGAAAGGCTGGATCGAGATTCGACGAGGAAACGCTATGAGCTGGAAAAGATCCTGGACCGTTTTAGAAACCGAGAAATAGACATACTCACGGGCACCCAGATGATCGTAAAGGGACACGATTTCCCCGGTATTTCTCTGGTCGGCGTCCTGTGCGGCGATCTTTCGCTGCATTTTCCCGATTTCCGAGCATCCGAACGCACCTTTCAGATGATCACCCAAGTAGCGGGCCGCACCGGGCGACAAAGCGACGCCGGGAGGGTGATCGTGCAAACCTTCGATCCGGCCCATGAAGCCATCGCCTTTGCCGCGTCCCATGCCTACGAGGCGTTCTTCGAGGCCGATACGTCGCTACGACGAGAGTTGCAGTATCCCCCCTTCGGCCACCTGATCCTAATCCGCATTGAGGGTAACACGGAGCAACGGGTGGAGGACAAGGCCATTCATCTCGGGACCGCGGCGAGGCTTCTCAAAGGGGACTCCAAGGAGATCGCCATCCTGGGACCCGCCCCTTCCCCCCGCAAGAAGCTCTCCGGGAAATATCGGTGGCAGCTCCTGCTCAAGGCGGCCACGAGGGGGCCGTTGCGTGACTTGGCCCGAACCCTGATCGAGGAAGGTCATACGAGAATACACGGTATTAAGGTCACGGTGGACGTGGACCCCGTGGACATGATGTAGTTCGGCACCTTTGAGGCCGATCCCAAGCGCCGGGCCTGCCGTCGATTTTTCCGTTGCTCGATTGAGAACGGGAAGGCATACTGAAGGCACAGTCCGGAGGCTCCATGAAGAAAACAGGCATCGTAATAACCAGCGTAGTCTTGCTGACGATCTGCGGCTCCCTTATCGTCCTTTGGTCCTTGTACATGCAGGACGCGTCAAAGCCGGAGCAGACGCACGTAGTATATTTCAACGACGCGAACTTCCAGAAAGAGGTTGTTGAAGCTTCGAGCAAGATGCCTGTTTTGGTCGATTTCTACGCCGACTGGTGCTTCCCGTGCCGAGCGCTCGAACCGACCCTGGAAAAGGTGGCCCGCGATTTCAAAGGCCGCGCGGTTATCGGCAAGGTGGACACGGACAAGAATATGGTGTCCAGGCGCTTTGGGGTGAACAAGATACCGGCCGTTTTAATAATCAGACACGGCGAGGTCAAAGACCTGTTCTACGGCGTAGTACCCGAAGAAATGCTTGTGAAGGCCCTAAAGGAGTTCGGCGCCTAGGCCGTGCAATCACGTTTCTAAAACTTTCAAAATGCCGGCCATAAGCGGTCGAACCAGGACAGGAGGCAGCCGATGCGGCATTTCGTCTTTAACCTCGACGGAACGGTAACCAGGACGCTTCTCATTCCCTTCATCGCTTCACACTTGGGGATCGAGAGCGAGGTCCTCACGCTGCGGGAGCAATGTATCCAGTCCGGTTTGCCGTTTCAGGAAGGTCTGAAGCAGACGGTGAGCCTCCTGGAAGGCTTCGGGGTAAACAAGCTTCGAGATATCATAAAGGATGCTCCGCTGCATGGGCTGATCGTCGACTTCTTGAGGGAACGCCGAGGATTGTGCAGGGTGGTCACGGAGTATCCCCAACAGTGGGTGGAGCCTCTTTGCAGACACGTGGGGGTGGAGTTTTTCGCGTCCACGGGAGACCTGAAAGCGAAAGACTCACCGACCCCGGGGGGCATCGTCGATAAAGCGAGAGTCGTACGGGAATTGGGGGAGTCGGTAGTCTGCGTGGGGCAGGGGTACACCGATGCCGAAATGATGGAATACGGCGAAATCGGCATAGCGTTCGGCAAGGTCCATCAACCGGCAGTGTCCGTAATGGCCGCTTGCGACTATGTCGTGTTTTCGGAAACGGCCCTATGCCGATTATTGAGGCGATTGGAGTAGTCGAGAGCCGGCCGGACACGGAACATCGTCAAAGGCCCCCCCGCGCAAAGTAGACCGTGAGCAAGCCCGCAGCGATCATGACCCCTCCCACGATCCTAAACAATCGGTCGTCCTGCTCAAGCATAAACGTCATGAATTCCTTCATCTTATCCGGAAAGCCGAAATAGGGCAGTCCCTCGACGATCATCACCATACCTATAACGCAGAGAAACAGTTCCATAGCGATACACTCATTATAGCAAGCAACAAAAGTTCCGTCCCAAACAAAGCGATTGCGGAAACAGCCGAATCCCCGCAACCCCCATCGGCGTCAAAATCGGTGATGAGGCCGCGACCCGGATCGAAAGGTCATAGGCACCGAAACAATATACGGCATGAATCATGGGTTTGGTTTTATCACCTTGTCTTCATCATATCTTCCGGTGGAATCCGGCTTATTCCAACGCCTATGGAGCGGGGCGGGGCTTGAGAAGTCCCGAACGCGGCCGTGGGCACAAACGGACATTTCTTTCGGCTGCCACCATAGTATTTGACACGGTATACGGCCGCTCGGCATTACCTCTTGTCCCGGTAATCCCTGCACGCGCCTATATATGAAACGAACAAGGGATGGGGCGCCATGGGTCGGGATTTGAACTCGGGATGGAACTGACACCCGATAAACCATGGGTGGTCCCGGAGTTCCACCATTTCTACGAGCTTCCCGTCCGGAGACAGTCCCCCGGCAATCAGCCCGTTTTTCTCGAACAATTCCAGGAAATCCAAATTAAATTCGTACCTATGTCTATGGCGTTCGCTGACAACGTCTTTGCCGTAGATTTCACGGCAACGGCTGTTTTTTCGTACCATGCAATCGTACGCGCCCAGCCTCATGGTTCCCCCTTTGTTGCTTATATTGCGCTGGTCTTCCATGAGGTGAATGACCGGCGCGGGGGCATCCGGTACAAATTCCGTTGAATTGGCGTCGGGCGATCCGCATACGTTCCTGGCGAATTCGACCACCGCCATTTGCATGCCGAGACATATACCGAAGAATGGAATCAGTTTCTCACGCGCGTACTGAACGGCGCGTATCTTACCTTCGATGCCTCGGTACCCGAACCCCCCGGGGACGAGGATACCGTCCAGGTCTTGAAAGAACTCCGCCGGGTCGGCATTCTCGAGGCGCTCCGAATCTACGAACTTAAGACTCACCCGTGAGTCGCAAGCGACTCCTCCGGCAAACAGCGCCTCATTGAGGCTCTTGTATGACTCGTGGAGGTCGACGTACTTGCCGCAAATACCGATGGTCACCTCATGCCTCATGGCCTTCACTTTATCTATGAAAGCCTCCCATTCTTGGAGGCGAGGGGCGCGGGTCCAGATGTTCAGGAGTTCTACCGCCTTCTGGTCCAGACCTTCTTGATGAAGCTTCAAAGGAAGTTCGTACACGCACTCCACATCCTCGGCCGCGATAACCGCCTCCGGGGGGACGTTGCAGAAGAGGGCGATTTTCTCCTTGACCTCCCGAGCGATTTTCTTCTCGGTCCGGCATATTAGAATATCCGCTTGAATGCCCACTTCCCTCAAGGCCTTGACGCTGTGCTGTGTGGGCTTGGTCTTAACCTCTCCGGAGGCTTTGACGAACGGGATAAGGGTGAGGTGTATATAGAGAACGTTTTGGGGCCCCAAGTCGGCCCTGAGTTGGCGAATCGCTTCCAGGAACGGCAAGCTCTCGATGTCGCCGACGGTCCCGCCTACCTCCACTATGGCAATATCCACGCCGTTGCCGAGATCGCGTATCTTCATCTTGATCTCATCGGTAACGTGGGGAATGACCTGAACCGTGGCGCCGAGGTATTCACCGCGCCGTTCCTTTTGAATTACGGAATCGTATATTTGGCCCGTCGTAAAGTTGTTCTTATGTCGTAGTCGGGCATTGGTGAACCGTTCGTAATGTCCCAAGTCGAGGTCGGTTTCGGCGCCGTCATCCAGGACGAACACCTCCCCGTGCTGAAAGGGGTTCATGGTACCCGGATCAACGTTGATATACGGGTCCATTTTGAGGAGAGTCACCGTCAATCCCCTCGATTCCAGCAACGCGCCCAGGCTTGCGGCGGAAAGCCCCTTGCCTAAAGATGAAAGCACTCCGCCCGTTATGAATATGAACTTGGTGCTCTTATACATGATCCTCTCCCCTTAGTTGGGACTCTCATCCCCGCGCTTCTTCATGTCGTCCGAGGAGACGGCATGAGCGCCCCGGGGGACGCGGGTAGTCTTTAGCCGATGTAGTCTTAATGTCAAGGGCCTGCTTCGTGCAATGAGGTTTAACACGGGAGACCGGCCGGCACAAAGGCGATCGTGCCGAATAGATCATTTCCGCCGGTAAGGTTCACACGATCGCGCCGAAACAATGGGTAGACGAGATTACCGGGCGGCCCTGGTAACCATTCAGTCTTGTGGGGCAGGCTTTCCAGCCTGCCGAGATCGCACTAAGAAAATTCGCAGGCTAGAAAGCCTGCGCCACGTTGAGATTGGAATTTCCCGTCCGTAAGTGAATGGTTACGCGGCCCTGTCCTATGAGCGTTGACAATCAGTGCTTCGCGTCGATAGATTGATATTTCTTCGACCTCCATATCTCACGAACAGTAGATGGCGTGAGAATTAACCTTGCGTTACTCCACGGCTTTCAGTCAATTTTGTGAGGATATCAACAATGCCGGGTGACATTGGCGGAAAACTTATGAGTGCGGGAGAAGCAGTTGGGAGATTTGTTCCCGACGGCGGCCAAGTGGCTTTAGGGGGGTTTACGGTCAGTCGCAACGCCATGGTCATAGCTCGTGAGATCATCAGACAAAGAAAGAAGGACCTCTACGTCGTCTGCCACTCCCACGGTCAATCCCTCGACCTGTTGATAGGCGCCGGTTGCGTCAGAAGACTCGAAATAGCGTACGGCGGCATGGGGCGTTTCGCTCCGACGTGCATTCGTTTTAGAAAAGCGGTATGTGCAGGCCGAATCGAGGTGGAGGACTATTCGAATTATCAGATGAGCCTGCGATTCCTTGCCGGTGCGATGGGGCTTCCTTTCATGGCCTCGAAATCAGGGCTCGATACCGACCTGGTAAGACGTGAGGGCTTTTCCCCCGAGATCCGTGGGAAGGGAAAAGTGCCGCCCAAGAAGCTGGTGGTCATAGACAATCCCTTGAACGGCGGCGAGGAGAAGGTGGTCTTGCTGCCGGCCCTGAATCCCGACGTGGCTTTGATCCACGCGCAATACGTCGGCGAAGACGGCACGGTACGTCTCAAGGGCCTGACGTTCGCGGATGCGGAGCAGGCCCGGTCAGCGGATCACGTTATCGTAACCTGTGAAGAGATCGTGCCGCGTTCGTTCATCCGGGAAGACTCCGATCAAAATTCGCTTCCTCCGTTTCTGGTGGACGCGGTGGTCAAGGCCCCGTTCGGCGCACATCCAACGGCTTGCTACGCCTTCTATGATTACGATCCGCGTCACCTCAACCTTTACCGAGAGGCAGCCTCACATGACGATCTTTTCGAGAAGTACTTGGACGAGTGGGTGTACGGCGTGCCGGACCAAGAGGCCTATCTGGACAAGGTCGGAATTGGGAACCTGCTTGAAATCAAGGCCCGCCCGGGGCTGGGTTACGCCCCCGGGTTGGACAGACGCTGAAGGGAGGAGTCGTTGAATCCCTATACCCCGCGGGAAATGATGGCCATCAGCGCCGGCAGGTTGATAAGCAACGGCGACGTTCTCTTTGCCGGAACGGGTATTTCCATGCTCGCCGCAACCGTTGCCAAACGCGTACATGCACCGAATGCGACGGTATTTTTCGAGACCGGAGGGATCGACCCCTCCCTCGACGAATTACCCCTTGCGGTCGCGGACCCGCGCGTCATGGCCGGGACCAGCATGAACGCCGGTCTAATCGAGGCGTTCTCTCTCCTCGGACACCGGCGCCTCCGAACGATTGCTTTCTTGGGAGCGGCTCAAATCGACCGTTTCGGGAATCTCAACTCCACGGTGCTCGGGGACTATAGGCATCCGCGGACCCGGTTCCCCGGCAGCGGAGGTGCGTGTGACGCGGCTTCCCTAGCCTGGGGCGTCATCGTGTTCATGCATCACGACACGCGAAGGTTTGTGGAAAAACTGGATTATCTAACCAGTCCCGGTTGGCTTTCAGGAGGCGATTCGCGGGCTAAGGCCGGTTTGCCGCGGGGAGGCCCCATCGCTGTGGTCACGAACCTCGGCATCATGCGTTTTGACGACGACTCGCATGCCATGTATGCGTCGGAAACCTATCCGGGCATAGACCCTCAACGCGTGGCCGAAAACACGGGATTCGAGATGGACATTACTCGCGCTCGGGAAGCCGAACCGCCGACCGAGCGCGAACTGCGTACGTTGAGGGAGGAGGTTGACCCCCAAAGACTCATCCTGGATTGATCATAACAGGGCGTGTTCAATAGTGAAAGTGTGCCGGAACGCCCGGGGTTAGAGAGAGGCCGACGGGCGGGGATAAACCCCGCCCCTTGTCCCATCGTGTTACGATTATGCTGTTGCCTGGGTTTTTGAGACAGTTTCTAAAACCCCGGGCTGTCCACATGCCGCCCCTTGCGGGGCTCTCGTCATCAAGCCTCGTCCCCGTTCCAGATGATCACACCTTGATCCCTCCGCATTTTCGCGACCTTGGAATAGACTACCCCACAATACACGCACCATTCCGGTGACGACGCTTCCTTCGGCCGTGCGCACTTGGGACAGTAGTCGGAACCCCGCACCTCCGGTCCATTGGTCCGCCCTCCTGATCCGTCGGCTGCTTTCCCGGGGGACCCGGGTCTACGTTCGGTCCCGTGCCGCTGTTCCTTCAGACCATGCCCCAAGGCGCGGTCCCTGGAACTTGAAGGCACGTACAGGTTGCGCGTTGCCACACTCAGATCTTCGATCAGGTTCACTTGTGTCGAATTGCCGCTGCTCACCGAGGGTTCGTCAAGCTCCGACGCCTTACGGTCCCTCGTATGATATTCGTACTCCGAGAGCCGGCCTTTCTGGATAAGGCTCCGGTAGATATTCTTAAGCTGTTTCGGCTTAAGCGCGTACTTCTCCATCAGGAACAGGTCGTCGGATCTTTCCCGAAAATCGGCGAGGAATTCCTTAACCTTAATTATCTTCTTCTTTGGGAGTTCAGCTTCGGGGCCCTGAATGGGCGCCGTCGATGATGCCGACCGTCTGTTGACGGCTTCTCGCAGTTGATCGACTACCGACGGGTGGATGTGGTGTTTCCTTGAAAGGGTCTCGTCGTCCATCCCGGTGATGATGTCTATAATGAGCTGCCTGGCACGGGTGTCCGCTGCGACCATGGTACCTCTCCTTCGCGAGGCGTTTCAAGGCCTCGCCTTCAAGAAAGCGAAGGCATGCGTGATGCCAATGCCGGATCAAGCCGGTTGCCTGATTCACGGTGGTCTATCGGTTCTCCTTGGCGAATCTCCTATTGACGGCGGAAGCCGAATGCGTGCCGTTGAAGGGAGGGCTGGGGAGAAGTGTGTTCCGGTCGTTACCCGTTTGAAAGCGCATTGGCTTGAAACCCTCTCGTGCACCGTCCCCCGTCGGTGCCTCACGTCAAGGCCCCTGAATCCGACTTCTCGACTGCCGGATAGGCCTTGCTCTCAAGCTTTTCGTATGCAAACCGTGCGCCGGCCCGGTATCGCGGAACTTGAGACTATGCACGAGGGGTGTGCGAACGGGCCAAGCGGTCAGGAGCCCGTCCGTGGGGCTCGTGGAGCGCCTGTGCCGGCGCACGGTTCTCATTGGAGGAGGAAGCCCGCGGCGCACCCCCAGGACCCGACACTATGGCAGCGGGCCCATAGTCCTGTGGGAACAATCCCTATGACCCCTTGTATACTGGTTGCCGAAAGTTCTATCCGAAACAGCCGAATCCCCCCACCCACCCTATCTTAACGCCTATCTCTTATACCCCCGTCAATGTGGGAAGTGCTCTCTCGCCGAAACAAACAGTGGGAAGGCTACTTCATCCCGGCCGTGACCGCGCCAAGCTCGAAGCCGGTCTTGAACACCGCGGCCTCCAGTCCTTCCGTCACCGCGTCCTGAAACCATTTGCCGGCAGGAGACTCGAAAAAAACCGCTGCCGTCCCCAGTTCCACATCGGTCAACCCATGAAGGGATCGGGCAAGGGCCGCCGGTGCGGTCTCGGCAGAGGCCTTCCGCCCGGATTGCTCCCTCAGTACGGCCGTGTTCATCATCGCTGTCGTTTCTCCGGTCCGCTCTTCCTTTCCGGCCATCTTGGCCGCACCTTCCCCTAGTCCGCGTACGGCCGCCTCCAGTAGTCGAAAGTTGATTTCAGCTACTTGTTGAGCCTTAGCGACGCGTTCCAACAAACTTCTTCGCTCCGGACTCATGATACGGGACATATGGCGGTTCTCTCTCAGGCCGGCAAGGACTTCAGGGTTGAGTGTTTGCGCGCCTGCTCGGGCTATCTTCTTTCCAATTCCGGATGAGTAGAAGTTCGTCACCGCGTCGAGATGGGTTTCGTCGACCAAGCGGCTTCTAACCGCGCCGTGAAGAAGGGGAAGCAGAGTCGATTTATCCGCACGGCGTTTTAGAAGGTTCCACCCCTCGTCCATTTTGCGATCACAAGGGACTATGTACCCCGACAGGGCCGAAAAGACGGCCCGGCTCAACATTTCCAGTTGAGCCGATAGTCCGCAAAGCTCAATCGCGCCTGCCACGCGAGCGTCGATATCGCTTCCTGGTGCGGAGGAACCGCTCAAGACAACAATGGCGAACAGGAATGCGGATATCCGAAAGACCATACGACCGTTCAGGGGTCGAGGCGTTTGAGTCATCAAGTAGCCCGACCTAGTTGCTGATTCAGCGCGCTCCGGCTTCTCACAGATCATGGAATTCCTGGGGTATTCGCATGAGCTTGCCCTCGGGGCTGACCGCACAAAGCGTGACGGTAGCCGTAACCAAATAGTCCTTGGGTTCGTCTTTTCTCGTTAGTATCTGTCTAACCACTATACGGTACTTGGTAGTATGTTCGATCCAGGTCCGAATCGCCAGCATGTCCCCCAGCTTGGCCGGTCCATGAAAAGCGATCTCGATTTTTTGAACCATGAAGTAGTACCCGTCGGAGTGGTAGTCCGAGATGCTGGAGAGGCGTTCGGCAACGTACTCCGACCTGGCTCTTTCCAAAAACTTTAGGTAGTTGGCGTGGTACACCACGGCCATACAGTCCGTATCCTCGTAATAGACCTTGCACTCGTACAGGCATTCCACCGGGGTACGGGCACCTTCCAACCGCGAATCTTTCGCGTTCACGTCGTTAATCTCCAGAAAACAAAAGCTCTTATTCGGTTCCAAGCCTGAGCCGGGCTCGAGAACGGAAGAATACTACCACATCCGCATCGGGGTGTGTGAAGCGACAATGGACGCTTTCACCAGGCGCCGCATGCGGAGAGACGGCCTAATGCCGATGCGTTTTCACCAAAGAAGGATTGGTGGGGGAGAAACTCTTTCACAAAAGGTACCTTTCTTGCCGAATCGTGACTTCGAGTTGATTTTGTCTGGTCAGGAACGGGGTAATTTCTGCTATGGTAAGCGGAGGAACTATAAACAAACCATCAGGTGAAGGATAGGGTACCATCGTGAAATCCGGAACGATCGTACTGAAGACACGTGCCGAGATCTCGATTATGAGAGAAGCCAACCGCATCGTAGCCGAAATCCTCGAGCGGGTCGGGGAACTGGTAAAGCCGGGGGTTACTACCGCCGAACTGGACAAGACCGCGGAAAAGATGATTGCCAAGGCAAAAGCCAAGCCCGCATTCAAAGGCTATCGGATGCGCAACAACAAACCGTACCCCGCGTGCATTTGCGCGTCCGTAAATGAAGAAGTGGTCCATGGCATCCCAGGCCCACGCACATTGAAGGAAGGCGACATCGTGGGCGTGGATGTTGGAGTAGTCCACCAGGGCTACGTGGGCGACGCGGCGCGTACGTACGCCGTGGGAGAAGTGTCCGACAGGGCTAAGCTGCTGCTGCAGGTCACTCGGGAATCGCTGTATCGAGGAATCGAGCAGGCGGTCTTGGGCAATAGGCTTATGGATATCTGCGGGGCCATCCAGAGGCACGTCGAAGAAAACGGTTTCGCCGTAGTTCGTGATTTCGTGGGACACGGCGTGGGAAGACGCATGCACGAGCCCCCTCAAATACCAAATTACCAAATGCCCGGCTGGAACCCCAGGCTTCAGGCAGGCATGACCATGGCCCTGGAACCTATGGTGAACGAGGGGACGTGGGAGGTTAGGCTTCTGTCGGACGAGTGGACGGCGGTTACGGCGGACGGAAAGCTGTCGGCCCATTTCGAGCACAGCATCGCCGTGTCGGACAATGGGCCCATAATCCTCTCGGAGCTCGGGACTTCCTGATGGGGGCCAAGGCCCCGACAAACAGATATTACGGACGGGTGAAGGATTTGGCGAACGATTCGCCCAAGCTCACGCGTATCAAACGCTACGAAATCGTCCGCGCCATCGGGGAAGGCGGGATGGGCAAGGTGTACCTTGCCATGGACAGGATTATCCGTAGGCCGGTGGCCGTCAAGGTGTTCGAACTGGAACGCCTGACCGGCAGTGATATGCCCAGGGAGCGCGTGATGCGGGACTTCTTCCTTGAAACTCAGACCGCCGGCGCACTGCTCCATCCCAATATCGTCGTGGTATATGACGTGGGCAAAAAGGGGGAGTTGCTGTACATGGTCATGGAATTCGTGTACGGCGAAACGCTCCTGGAGCATCAGCGACGAGAAGGCTTCGGCATGAAAAAGGCCATAGAGATCATCTATGAGCTGGCTCTGGCCTTGGATTACGCCCACGGCAAAGGCGTTGTGCATCGCGACATCAAGCCCGAGAATATCATCCTCTCGTCGCATGGGGTCCCCAAGATAACCGATTTCGGTATAGCCCGCTTCAGGAAGCACCTCAAGACCCGGGATCACGTGCTGGTGGGATCATCGCGATTCATGGCGCCGGAACAAATCCTGGGCCGCGAACAAGACCACAGGGTGGATATCTATCAGCTTGGAGTGGTCCTTTTTGAACTACTTACCAAGCAGACGCCGTTCAAGGGAGTCGGCATCGAATCCACCCTATCGAAAATCTGCACGGAGGACCCCCCGCCCCCCGGTCGGATTAACCCGGAGATACCCACGGCAATTGATGATATAGTGGTAAAATGCCTGCAAAAATCACCCGCTCAACGCTATGATACGGCGAAGGCGCTCGCGGACGCGCTCGGCACTCTGCTAAAGGGGGGAATGCACCAAGGTCTTCACGCGGATCAAGAACTGGTGAGCGATCTAAGGAAGTTCGAGCTTTTTTCCCTTTTCACGGACCGGGAAATTCAGGAAATCGCTACCGTGGGGCAATTCGTTACGTGCAAGGCAGGCGAGCACATTATCAAAGAGGAGGAGGTGGATTCCAACTTCTTCATCCTGCTCGACGGCAACGTCAAGGTAGTGAAGGCTGATCGAGTTCTCTCCAACTTTCTCCCCGGCGCGTGTTTCGGCGAAGTCGGGGCCTTCGCCAGGCAGCGGAGGAGTGCCGGGGTTATTGCGGAGACCGATTGTACGCTCCTTCAGGTTAACGCCCTTCTTGTCCGGGAACTGGATCCCCTGCTGCAACTGAAGATGTTGCACACGGTGGTGCGAAATCTATCCACCCTCGTTATATCTCTCGACGCGGAACTCACCAATCTGAGCGCTTCCTGCGGTCAGAGAACCGCGCCGGTAACCGTGTGCCCCCTCTGCGCGTATGATAATAAAGGCCCTCTCGAAGTCTGTCCGCGCTGCGGGGTCATACCCTCGAAGTACATCGGGGCCGCCGGGCAACCATTGCCTCGTCCAACCACACAGGAACCGAACCGAGACGTTTACGATCCCGACTTCTTTGTACCTCCGACATGCTAAGGTCGACATACCCAGTTCCTTCAAAGGCGATCGTTCGCCACGATGTATGAAGAATGAGCCACGAGGCCCCGCAAGGGGCGGCATGTGAATTGCACGATGTTCGCGAGACCGGCTCAAAAAATGAGGTTGCGGCCGAAATCGTGGCACGATGATTCCTCGATGATGTAGCCTACTGATGAAGGCGCCGGCATGGTTCATGGAGGAATCTCGAAAAGCGTCCGTAGCGGGTTTTATCCCCGCCCGCCTCGTGGCCGCCGTAAAACGGGGGGGGAAACCCCGCCTACTTCACATCGTGTTACGATTATGCTGTTGCCGCTTCCGAAAAAAAAGGTTACCACTGTAGGCTGGATGAGTGGGATTCCTACAAGCATAATGGCGATAGAGCAACCGTTTAACATAGGTAAAAGCATTGAAAAAACCGAAGGTTGATTTCGATAGCCCGTGGAAGGATATATTACAACAATACTTTGAGGAATTTATGGAGTTTTTCTTTCCCGAGGCGTACAAAGACATAGATTGGGACAAAGGTTACGAGTTCCTGGACAAGGAATTTCAGAAGATCGTTAGAAACGCCGAACTTGGGAAACGGTTGTTGGACAAGTTGGCCAAGGTTTGGCGAAAGGATGGTGGGGAGGCCTGGGTGCTTGCCCACATAGAAATACAGGGACAAGAGGAGAAGGAATTCCCCAGGAGAATCTACACCTACAATTATCGGATATTTGACCGGTATAATCGTTCAACCGCTAGTTTGGCAATACTGGCGGATGAACACCCTGGTTGGCGTCCGGATGAATTCGGCTACAACCTTTGGGGTTGCGAGGTCAGCCTGAAATTTCCCGTGGTAAAGCTCTTGGACTTCAGTACCGACTGGCCTTTTCTGGAAACGAGTAAGAACCCGTTCAGCGTGGTTGTCATGGCCCACTTGAAAACTATCGCCACCAGGGACGATCCGGAAGATCGGTTGAACTGGAAGGTTCGGCTGGTTAGAATGTTACATGAGCGCGGTTATTCCAGGGAGGAGGTGGTCGGGCTATTCCATTTCATAGACTGGCTGATGATTTTACCGGAAGAGCTTGAGACTGGGTTCTCGACCGCCGTTTCCGAATACGAGGAGTCAATAAAGATGCCGTACGTAAGCAGCGTAGAAAGACAAGGATTTAAGAGAGGGCTCTCAGAAGGGCTCTCAGAAGGGCTCTCGAAAGGGCTCTCAAAAGGGCGTGTGGAGATGAGCCGGCAGGCGCTGCTGGACATTTTTGAGGCTCGTTTTGAATCCTCTCCGCCGGCGTTAATGGTAGAATGCATCAACAGGATTGATGATATCTCCAAATTAAGGGCGCTTCTCAAGAGAGCCGTTACCGTTTCTTCCCGCGAGGAATTCGAGCAACTATTGGACTACCCGCTCTAATGCCTTTTCATGGCATGAGATCCTATGTGGACGTTCACCGAGATGCCCGCAGCAACGCCTTCTCTTGTTCTTCGATAATCAGGCCCCGGCCTGCGTTCCACCCTCTTCGGCCACTCCGCATCTTTTCTCTTGACAGTAGCCGACACCGAACCCGGAAAACCGTAAAGCAAAGAAAAAACGGCGGTTTCACGGTGGCGTGCCGGCCGGCAAGGCGCAAGACGTCGCCCTTGAGGCAACACATTGTCTCCGCGTCCGGTGAGCCCCACAGGGGCGCTCCCGCACTCGGCGAATCGTGTTACAATTCCGCATTTAGCTGGAGTTTTGAGACAGTTTCCTTACCCCCCGTGTCAAAGGTATGCACTGCAAAACGCCGTGCAGTATCAATTATGAGGAATATTGCCGACTCCTTTCTTGATATTACGTCAAGGCAGTTGCTTAGGTTAGCGCCTATGGGGGTGGAGCGGACACCCGAGTAAGAAAGACCATCGGACTATTCAGCTCGTTTTTCCCAACTCTTGAAGATCTTATCGGTCAGGCGCTTGTCCAACTCGGCCTGCTTTTTCTCCGTCTCCTCTTCTCGCACCCCGTCTTTTTTTTTGCGTGATTCCGATCCTGAGCGGTCCATGACGCGATCCGACCTGCACCTTGCCACGCAGAGGACAAAACGATCGCGCTCCTTGAAAACAGCGCACTTGTCCGTGCATGCGGCCTCATCCCTACTTTCGCTGCTTTTGAGCAGGATGTCGCAGATCGCTCCACACCCGGAAAGATTCAGGCCGAGGGCCAACAGGCACCACAGAGTCTTTGCGGTTGGGAATTGCGGCCCGAGCACGGTTCGATCCTTCTTGTGACGGGAGCAGGCGTCCGCAGACGCGAAATTTAAGCTACGTGCCTCGAAGCAAGCAGTGGGCGCGGTGGTCAGGCATTGGAACCGCCTCAATCTTCACCATGGGTTAAAGAGTATATCTCAAAACCCATCGCAAGTAGGCACGGGAAAGGGGCTCAAAGGCCCAGGTGGGTCGAGCCCCCATTCGATGTTCCCATCGTGTTACGATTCCGCGGTTGGCCGGAATTTTGAGACCCTTTCTTTTACGCCGGGCGCACCGGGGCAAATATCCGTTCGAGACCGGTGTGCAGCGAAACTATTTGCCCTTGTAAAGAAGCCAATCCGATACCTTGATCCCGACGCCCTTATCTCCGCACTTGGCCAAGTACACCGACTTCATACCTTGGTGATCGGTCGAGGTGAAGGTGAGGTCGTTGCCCAGCCAATCATTCCAATGGGAGATGGACTCCATGGCCTTGATGAAAGAGTCCACGGTCAGGTCCTTACCCGCTCGTTTCAACCCTTCCACAAGAGGCTCGGCAAACATTGCGCCTGCAAGGAAGAACACGCCGCGTTCCTTCTCCTGCGGAGCAAACTTATCCGTGGCCGCAAGGTACTTCTTCACCAGCGGACTCTCCCAATTCAGGAAGTTGGCATAAAGAACGTCTTTCCACAGGCCTTTGGTGATACTGAACATCAGCGCGGAATCGGATAGCGTCGAAGACGCCATCCACTGGGGCTGGAACCCGGCGGCTTTTGCCGTACCCAGCATTGCCGCGGCATGCTTCGGCAACACCCATAGGATCACAACATCGGCACCGGTTTCCTTTAATTTGAGTGCATGAGATTTCAGATCGGTATCCTGCACCTCGACGGGCACTTCGGCTACCAATTGCAGGTTCTTTTCCTTCATGTACTTCTTGGCGCCGTCAAGCCCTTGTTTGCCGTAATCATCGTTTTGGTAGAAGAAGGCGATCTTCTTCTTGTCCATCTTTTCCACCGAGTACTGGGTCAGCAGGTACGATTCCTGCCAATAGAGAGGGTACACGGCGAATATGGTCCTCTGGAACGGGTCGATCCAATGGGTCGATCCCGCGGACGGTGCTACCCACGGGACCTTCTTCTCCACCAGGAAATCCCGCACCGCCATGCCGCTGGATGTGCCCACACCCGATACGACTGCAAAGACCCCGATCTCTTCGACGAATTCTTTGCCGATGGCCTTTGTCTTTGCGGGCTGATAAGCGTCGTCACGGATGAAGTATTTTATCTTTCTACCGTGAATGCCGCCCTCGGAGTTGACGAGTTCAAAGAGTACCCCGCTTCCTCTGGCCACCGCGCCCCAAAGGGCCGCGGGGCCTGTCTGCGGTCCCCACTGCCCGAGGCGGATTTCCGTGTCGGTAACCCCTCGGACCTTCTCCTCGGCTCCGACCGTTCCCATGCCCATTGCGAAAGCAGCGACCGCCAGTACGGCCGGCACGAACCATTTCTTCATAGTCTACTCCTCCAACCCTCAAACCTTATAAACGACCAGTCTTCAGACCTTTCTGTGGAAGTGTTTCACGAAAAGTCCCGAAGGCCGAACGCACAAAATAAGAACGATGACTGCGAAAGCCACCACGGACTTGAATTCAAGGGAGATATACCCGCCGAATAGATTTTCAATAATACCGAGCAAATAACCCGCGGCCGCAGCCCCGGGGAGGCTCGTCATTCCTCCTAAGACCGAAGCGGCGAAGCCCTTCAGCATCGGGTCAAGCATCATGTTCGGGTCAAGCGTGGCAATGGGAGCGATAAGCATTCCCGCCACAGCTCCCACGGCCGAACTGAGCGCCCAGGTGAACGTGAGAATATTCCTGGTGGGGATCCCCATTGCCTTCGCGGCAAAGGGGTTCTGTTGGACCGCCTTCATTGCTATGCCCAATTTGGAGTACCGGAAGAACAAGAACAGCAGCCCCATGATCGCCAGGCTTACCAAAAACGTCCAAAGGTTGGTTTCGGTTATCATCACGTCGCCAAAACGGAACCCCTCGTACTCGGAAAAAGGAACCGGGAACGGGCGTTGATTAGCCCCCCACTTCCAGCCGGCCAGGCCGTAGAGGATCATTTCGGCCCCGAGAGTAATCACGATCAGGCTCAGGATGGTCGGATCCTTGGCCGGACGCAGGAAAGCCAATTCCAGGACCGCACCGAGACAGGCCGCGAAAACCAAGGTCGCGCCGGCCGTGGTCCAAAAGCCCAGCCCATAGCCATCCATCAGCGCCCAGGCAATGAAAGTGGACATCATGGCCATTTCTCCCTGAGCGAAGTTGGGGACTTCGGAAGTCTTGTAGATGATTACCATGGACATGGCGATCAAGGTGTAACACGCGCCGATGGAGAGACCGCCGATCAACAAGTCTATGAGCATGTTCATTAAGACCGCCTTAGAATGGCCAAGAAATCCAGTAGCGTTTGATTCTACGGTAGATGCCGTTAATTCCGTACGGCTCGAAAATGGCTATCGCAATCATGATCGCGCCGAAAACGATGCTCTGTATGTTCGGCAGTCCCTCCGGCGTAAAGTACCTGGTGGATATGCCCAGCAGGAAAGGCCCTATTATGGGGGCCTCCTGGACTACCTGAAGCTTGATCTGAAGATACGTCAGCAGGGCCGCACCAAGTATGGACCCCATCACCGAAGCCAATCCGCCGACGATTACCATGGCCAGAAAGGTTATGGAGAGGATCAGATTAAAACTCCCCGCGCTCACATGACCCAATGAAATCGCCATCAGACCGCCCCCGACTCCCGCGTAAAACGCGCTGACCGCAAAGGCGAGCGTCTTGTACCAGCTCAGATTGATTCCCATAGCCTCCGCGGCTATTTCGCTGTCTCGTATCGCGACGAAGGCACGTCCTACCCTGGTCTTCATGAGGTTCACGGCCGCAAAAGTCATCAATACGGTA
>JAZDOF010000264.1:0-2890 GCA_043799015.1 Pseudomonadota bacterium
GTGATAGCCCTGATTGATACTGATGGACAAACGTTTTGTCCGGAACAGCCGCCCCCCCCTCTTGGCGCCCTACATGGGCGCAATTATGGGTAGCCATGGGTTTCAACCCATGGCGAAAATTTACCCCGAGTCGCGGCTTCATCACTTATTCTAACGCCTATGCCCCCACCTCCCTTTACGGGGAACCCGGCCAAGGGGAGCCAAAATGCCTCGTGGGGACGCATAATTACCCCCCTTTTGTAAAGGGGGGGCAGGGGGGATTTACCGTCAGGAGCTAAGACGATGTCCGAGCCCTCAAACGGACATTAGTTTCGGCAACCACCGTAATCCGGACCCGGCGGAAAAGACTCAAGCGCGTTTCCCAAGTAGTCCTTGAACGATCGCCATGAACTGATCGCCCCTATCGTATTCGTTACGAAACATGCCGAACGACGCGCACCCGGGGGTGAGAAGTACCACGTCCCCCGGTACGGCCTCCTTCAACAGGTCCTTGACGGCTTTTTCCAGGTCGGTGTACCTTCCGGTAATCTTTTCTTCAGCGCCCTCTCGAACTAGAGATCCATACAGCGACTCGGCGGCCGTGCCTTCCAACAGGGCTATCCTCCGTGCCGAAGCGGCCGCGGCCCTTGCGAACGGCGTGAGGTCAAGCTTCTTATCGGCCCCCCCCGCAATCAAGAGTATCGTCCTGTGGCCGAAAGCTTCCAAAGCCATGCATCCCGCTACCGGCGTCGTGCTCGTGGAATCGTTGACAAACCCGATCCCGTCTTTGTCTCCAAGCCACTGAAGCCTATGTTCCACGCCTCGGAATTTTTCGACAAAAGAGCGAGCGGAAGCGTCCGGCACCCCCAACCGTCGGGTCAGGCCGAGGGCGGCTGCCACGTTCTCCCGGTTGTGCCTCCCGGGCAGGGTTATCATCCAATCGGGCGGTATTAGGTCCGAGCTGAAGAAAGCCGCTTCTCCGGGGGCTTCTTCGGCCAACATGGCGGTTTCCGGCTGCTCCCCGTTAAACAAGCAGAAATCCCCGTTCTTTTGATAGCGATATACCGCCTTTTTGTCGTCGATGTATTCTTCCATTCCGGAATATCGGTTGAGATGATCCGGATGGATGTTGGTGAATACCGAAGCCGCGGGCGATAACTTCGCATCGTGAAAGCCTTGTAGTTGCCAGCTCGAAAGCTCCAGCACCACCGTGTCCATAGGTGCGGCCGTCTCCAGAAGCGGTAGTGTGGCCAACCCCATCACATTGCCCCCAAGGTGTACGCGGCCGGGGAGATAGGCCGACAGGATGCCGTGGATGATCATGGTAGTGGTCGTCTTGCCTCTGGTGCCGGTAATCCCCACGACGCGGCCGGGGAAGTGCCGGCAGAACAGTGATTCATCCATCTCCACGGGTATACCGTTATCCCGGGCAAGCTTAAGAAATTTGGAGGACTTGGGCACGTCCGCATTTCTAAGCACCATGTCCGTGTTCACAAAATCGTCGGGATGATGCTCGCCAAGCCTCAGCCTGCAAGGTAGGCCCTTCAATTTTTCCAAAGACGGAGCGAGTTCTTCGGGCGTCTTCAAGTCCGTGACCGTAACTTCGGCCCCGCAACGGATAAAGAACAGCGCGTCTCCCAGCCCTCGTCCCAGCAGTCCCAACCCCATTACGGTAATGCGTTTGCCCCTGAATAGCATCCCCGGATCTTCCATAGATTACTCCCGCTTCATGGCCGCCGGATAACGGGCGCGGATAAACCCTATCGCGATCCCCCACGGGTTCGCGCACGCGCTTCCATGACCTTGTTGTATGCTTCCTGTAACTTCTGAAACTCCTCGGTGCTGCGACGGATCGCGTCCGAAGGCAGATTCTTCCCCAACATTACGTCGGGATGAACTTCTTTGGCGCGGGTATGGTAGAGTTTTTTGATATCCGTATCAGTATCCGTCGCCAGACACCCCAGCACGGCATATGCCGACGCAAGGTCGGTCCCGGAAGGAATATTCCCGGAACTCCATGCACGCGCTTCCTGTTCCCTATTGATTCGCTCATAGCAGTTGAGGCAAATCCCGTTCAGCAGGACAGCGTCGACGAAATGCCCGCCGCACTCCGAGCACCGGCTGAACCTTTCAGTACCCTGATACTGCCGCTGGGGCTTTTTTTTCGTCCCAGGAAGCCAACGCCCGATTTCCGCCTGGTACCTGTCGAAAAGCACTATCCCGTACAACACCAGGAAGAATACCGCTGCGACTATTATGAGTCCGAATAGTGTCATGGGTCCGGGTTCGCGGCCGTTGCCGCAAGCTTTGCATTTTTCCGAAGCCGTCGCCCTGGATGAAAAATCCTACGCTGTTGACCTATAGTGACGCTCCTTGAATTTTGCGGCAAGCCGGCCCGGCGGAACCAAGGTAACGTAGGGGCGGGGTTTATCCCCGCCCGCCGGCGGCATCCAGGGAACGGGCGGGGATAAACCCCGCCCCTACCGATGTTTTTTTCGATTCACTCGACCGTTCAGGGTTCCCGCAATTCTCAACGCGTGATACTACGGCATCCGCAGCGGCAGGTTCAAGAACTTCCATCACAGCCTGCCCGTGAAAAGCCGTTTCGATATCGTGTCTACCGTCCGCAAACCCCTTTATATTCAGTCCGGGCAGCGGGTGCGACGATACGGACGTACGATTCCATTTCGTCCAGGTGTCGCTCCATCACCGCCGGATCGATTCCGGGAACGCCGTACACGGTGAACAGCACGCGGGTTGTTCCGTCATTGATCATGGTCCGTTTGTCGGGACCGTAGACTATGCTGGAAATCACGCCGTCCGAATCCGCGATGAACATGTCGCCGGGCTTGAGCTCGTCCTCCTTTCCGTTCAGCATGACGTACCGGCGGTCGCCTTTCGACACGTCCAA
>JAZDOF010000279.1:0-2810 GCA_043799015.1 Pseudomonadota bacterium
CGAAGGTTACGAACCCCGTACTCCGGGCTTGCTTCCCCTCATCATTCAGGATCCATCTCCTATGTGTCTTTGTGTCTTCGTGGTTTTTTCCCAACACTCCCGGTGAACGGTTACGGTAAAGGAAACGGCGGATCACCGTTCCGGTCGGTCCGTATCGCGGGGTCCGGTTTACGCGGGCGGTGCGGCCCGAGGAGCTCTTTCCGAAAAAGTGCACCGTCACGTACCAGAGAATCCGCAAAGGGGCGACGGGCCCCTACGGCGTGTACACGACCACCAGAAGCTTAGCCTGTTTGGCCGTCAAGTTTTTCAGTCTGTGGGGCAACGAGGAATTGAAATGGAACGAAGCGTCCTTTTTTACCACGGTTACCTCTTCTCCCACCTTGATTTCCACCTTGCCTTCCAACACATAGACGAACTCCTCGCCTTCGTGCTTGTACTCGACGGCCTCGTGTTCCTTCTTGGGGTCCATGGTCACGAGGTAGGCCCAAAGGTGCTTATCCTCGGCGTCGGGCGTAAGGTTTTTGTACGAATATGATTCCGTCCTCTTTTTGTAGCTCTTCAGCCTCTCTTGTCTTTTATCGTCGGACAGGAGTTGAGAGGAACCCACTAGGGCCCGGGAGATTTGGATGAGCGCGCCTACCGGCGGAGAGAGGGTGCCGTTTTCAATCCTTGCGAGCTCCTCGGCCGATATGCCGGTCTTGCCGGCCAACGTTTCCAGATCGATCTTAAGTTCCTCCCTCATTATCCGGATCCGTTCACCCAAGCTCTTCGATTCCGCCTTCTTCGCCGCCATTGAAATCCTCCTCACACGCGTGTCCGGGCTTTCCGGCGTTCATTAATCCCGTCCGGGCTAGTAGACGTCGGGCCTCTTTCTTCCCTTATATTTCATCAATTCTCTTGCAATTACAACTCTTTGTATCTGATTGGTCCCCTCGAAAATCTGAGCCACCTTTGCGGACCTCATGTACATTTCAACCGGGTACGACTTCATGTACCCGTATCCGCCCAGAATTTGGACGGCCTCGGTGGTTACCTTCATGGCCATGTCGGTGGCTAGTTTTTTGGCCATTGCGGCTTCCATAACGCAGGGCTCGCCCAGGTCCATGAGGGAAGCCGCGCGGTAAATCATCAGACGGGAGGCCTCTATTTCGGCCGCCAGGTCCGCAAAAAGGATTTGAAGCCCTTGGAAGCTTACGATGGGCTTCCCAAACTGCTGGCGCTTGTGAGCGTACGACAGGGCATAGTCAAAGGCCTGTTGGGCAAGACCGACCGCGCAGGCGCCAATGCTTACGCGGCCTCCGTTCAGCGCGGTCATTGCCATATTAAAGCCGAGTCCCTCTTCGCCGAGCAGGTTCTCTTTGGGGATGAAACAATCCTTGAAATTGAGCTCCGTCGTCGGTGAAGCGTTCAGGCCCATTTTGGATTCATGGGGGCCGAACGTGAAGCCGGGCGTACCCTTTTCCACCACCACGGCGCTGATCCCTTTTGCCTTTTGGTTCTCGTCGGTACGAACCATCACCGCGTAAACGTCGGCTACGCCTCCGCTGGTGACGTAAAGCTTCGTTCCGTTAAGAACGTAACCTCCGTCCTTCTTGGCTGCCGAGCAACTCAGCGCCGCGGCATCGGACCCGGCATCTCCCTCGGTGAGAGAGTATGCGCCCAATTTTTCCCCGACGGCGAGGGGCTCCACCCAACGTTTTCTCTGCGCCTCGTTCCCGTAAGTGTAAATGAGGTTGGTTACCATATTGTGTACGCTCAGGTACACCGCCGTGGCAAAGCAACCTTTGGCAATCTCCTCGAATATTAGGGCCGCGGTAAGGCGACCTACTCCGGTTCCGCCGTAGGCTTCGGGAACATAAAGTCCGGCGAAGTCCAATTCTCCCATCTTGTCAAAGACGCCCCTGGAGAAGGAATGGGCTTCCTCCCACTCCCGCGCATGAGGTTCCAATTCCTTGAACGAGAAGTCGCGGGCGGCCTTCCGTATGAGTTTTTGTTCATCCGTAAGTTTGAAATGCATGGGTGGTCTCCGGCTCGTCGGTCCGTTGGAGAAACGGCTCGAAAAAGGGTCGCAGCATGGTCGGCCAGTGTACGTTTTTGGAAGAAACGGATCTATGCCCCCGATTCCGAGACACGCTCGGGCACGCCGACATATTTGGACGGCGTCATCGTCAAGCGCTTCGGAACGGACTACAGATCGCAACTGATGTAGTTAACCGCCCCAAAACCACTTCGTCAATCGAAAACCACCAATTGGGGAACTTTTTCCCTCGCCGCGGGTGAGGCGGGCTTGCCGGCCTGCCGAGATCGCACTAAGAAAATTCGCAGGCTAGAAAGCCTGCGCCACGTTGAGATTGGAATTTCCTCCTCGTAAGTGAATGGTTACCTCTCCCAGGTTTTCTTCATCGACATGCGCGGAGTCGTCGTGCAATAATTCTCGCAAACACCCCCGGGACGAGAATGGGCGCGCCCTTTTTCCCCGGTCCCGGGTGCGACCGGAATGACGGCTCACGAGCGGATATCGCCCGGGGAGGCACAATACCGGGTTTCTATCGGAACGAGCGGAGAATCGAATGAATGAACTCATGACGTTGCTATCCAAGCATTTCGGCATCGAAGCCGAGTATACCGACAATTGGGGAAAGCTCCGCCCAACCGACACCGAGACCGCCCGGCGGGTCTTGGGGGCGATGGGTCTCGCCGTGGATCCCAAATTGGCCCACTCAAAGCCCGACGTCGTTGTCGTCTCAGGGGTTGACGGAATTGTTCGCATTTCGGTCCCACATAGCCGCAATACGGGTGACGGCGACTCC
>JAZDOF010000281.1:0-7378 GCA_043799015.1 Pseudomonadota bacterium
ATGGACGTCACAGGCATGTTTGAATACACCGAGAGCCGGTTTTTCTATTTTTATTGGCGCTCGACCCGCCTGTGTGCCCGTGATGGATAACGCGGAATAACAATAACATCCAGATCACGCCAAGGGCCATGGGCAGACGAACAAAGTCGCTCATGGCCCTTTTTATTTCCTGCGGGCCGTGAGCGGGCCCATCGGTCTTTCTCGGCACAAAGGAGAAGATGATGCACGCAAGAAGGGAACTGACAGCCGACCGTTCGCCGATTCCGGTTATACCTCCGACTCCCGCCGAAAAGAAAAAGCTGCCGCCTTACAGGCTGGCGGGACGAGCGGGCCGGTCCTCCGGTACCGTGGTGAGCGTGGGACCTGCCGCCATCGGCGGCGATCTGTTTTCAGTCATAGCCGGCCCTTGTTCCGTTGAAAACGAGTATCAGCTTGTCTCGACGGCCAAGAGCGTGAAGAACTCCGGCGCCCCGATCCTCAGAGGGGGAGCATTCAAACCGAGGAGCTCGCCGTACAGTTTCCAGGGCCTGGAAGAGGAAGGGCTCAGACTGCTCGCCATGGCTCGTAACATAACGGGAATGCCGGTGGTTACCGAGGTCATGGATTCGGAGGACATCTTTCTTGTGGAGCAGTATGCCGACATGCTGCAGGTGGGCACTCGGAACAGTCAGAATTTCTCTCTATTGAAGAAGTTAGGCAGGTGCTCGAAGCCCATTCTGCTCAAACGCGGCCTTATGACGACCTTGGATGAGTTCCTTATGTCCGCCGAGTACATCCTTGCCTCCGGAAATGATCAGGTTGTCTTGTGTGAACGCGGTATACGAACGTTTGAGACCGCGACGCGCAATACTTTGGACCTCAGCGCGATTCCCGTATTGAAGGAGCGCACACACCTACCGGTGATCGTCGATCCCAGCCACGCCGTTGGTGAAGCGCGATTCGTGGCACCGCTTGCCAAGGCGGCCCTTGCAGTGGGTGCGGACGGGATTATGGTGGAGGTGCACATATGCCCGGAGAAGGCCCTCTGTGACGGTCCTCAGTCCCTTAACCCGGCCCAATTCGCTGAACTCATGAGCAACTTGAGACCCATGGCGGCATTAATGGGCCGTCGCATGTGACCAGGCGAAGGCAGCCGGGGGTTACTACGAGAGAACTCAGATATGGACCCGAACGACATCTCAAAACAGAGAGAGACAATAGACCGAATAGACCGGCAAATCATCGACCTTCTGGAGCAACGGGCCGATTGTGCGTCGGAAATAGGACGGTTGAAACGAGCTGCGGGGCTGCCCGTGTTCGATCCGGAACGTGAAGTCCAGCTAAAGAACAAGTGTTCGAATCGGGAAGCCGGGTTGTTGCCGTGCGGTGCGCTCAAGCGCATCTTCACCGAGATCGTATCCGCGTGCCGTGCCGTTCAACAGCCGTTAAAGGTTGCTTTTCTCGGGCCCGAAGGTACGTTCACCCACGTTGCCGCGATGGACCATTTCGGAGGCTCGTGCGAATTCATGCCTCGCGGCTCGATCGTGGACGTGTTTAGCGAGGTGGAACGGGGAGATGTCACTTTCGGGGTAGTCCCCGTAGAGAATTCAACGGAAGGTTCGGTAGGCTTGACCTTGGATCAGCTTGCCGTATCCAGCCTAAAAATCTGTGGGGAAATAGTAGGGCGGGTTTGTCACGCGTTGATGTCGCGAGCGCTGGATTTTGCGGCGATCAACACCGTCCTTTCCCACCCCCAGGCTTTGGCACAATGCAGGGAATGGCTCGTGCGCAACCTTCCCCACGCTGTGGTGCTACAGGAGTCCAGCACGGCTGCGGCGGCCCGTCGAGCTGCCGAAGAACCCGGTACGGCAGCCGTGGGCGGCGAGGTGCTTGCCGAGTTCTATGGGCTTCAGGTGCTGGCACGGAACATCCAGGACCGGGCGCTGAATATGACTCGATTCATAGTCCTAGGGACGCGAGATTGCCCGAGAACCGGAAAGGACAAAACTTCCATAGTCTTCGCGACCGCGCACAGGCCGGGGACCCTTCACCACGCGCTGAGTCCCTTTTCCGAACAAGGAATAAACTTGACTCGAATAGAATCTCGTCCGGCAAAGGACACGCCCTGGCGATATATTTTCTTTGTGGACTTTGAGGGCCACGTCCAAGACGGGCCGGTTGCAGGCGTGATTGAGGCACTTGCCCCGCACGTGGAAAGACTAAAGATTCTCGGCAGCTATCCCGCGGGCGAAGCACCGGGTGAATGAGAGAAGGAAGGCCGGCCCGGCGATATATGTCCGTTTTCAGCACAAGCACTCCAACCACCGGCATTCCCCCTCGAACCAAGACTTGCCGTTGTCCGTCCCCACCTGCTATCGTGACCCATCTACATAATACCACGGCAGGTCGATGAAACCCGATTCAATAGCCATCGTCGGAGGACTGGGCCGCATGGGCCGCTTGTTCACTCGGGTGATCACCGAGGCGGGCATTCCCGTGGCCATCGCGGATGTCGCTTCCGGTCCCATCGAGTGGGGAGCGGTTGCCGAGCATCAGGTCACCGTCCTGGCCGTTCCCATCCCTGCGTTGGAGGACACCGTCGGCAGGCTCGGTCCTTTCACCCGTCCGGACGGCCTAGTCCTGGACCTGGCATCCGTAAAGGTCAAGCCGGTTGAGGCTATGCTTCGCCATTGCAGAGGGGAAGTCATCGGCACCCACCCGCTGTTCGGCCCCGCGGTCGCTTCGCTGCGGGGAGAAGTGGTTTTCATGTGTCCGGCGCGTACGAGCATGTGGCGGCCGTGGGTGGCAGCGTTTTTCGAAGGTCTCGGGGTCAGGCTCATGGAAACGGACCCTGAGCGTCACGACCGTTTGATGGCCGCTGTCCAGGTGCTGCGGCATCTCTTGCTGCTCTCCTTTGGTCGCAGCCTCATGAAGATGGACTTCAACCTTGAGGAAGACCTCCCCGTGTCAGGTCGGTGGTTCTCTGAGCTGACGACCATGTTGCAGCATCAATGCCGGCAACCGCAGGGACTTTACGCTGATATAAGACTTCACAATCCCTTTTCCCGTCAGGCCGCGGCAAGCCTTCTCGAAGCCGTTTCGGAGCTGGTCGCGGAACCAACCTCCGCCGCGGACAAGGAAGGCCTGATACGGTTGATGGACCAAGTTTCCGCGTACGTGTCACGAATAGGGCCGAGCGATTAGGGTCTTTCCCGTAATCATTCACTCTTGTGGGGCAGGCTTGCCGGCCTGCCGAGATGGCACTAAGAAAATTCGCAGGCTGGAAAGCCTGCGCCACGTTGAGATTGGAATTTCCCGCCCGTAAGTGAATGGTTACTCTTTCCCTATCCACCCAAGGGCGTCGGCGGAACGTAGCCGGGTTTGGAGTATTGAGCCGTCACGTCTATGCCGATTCCTCCCCTCACGTTCATCCTCCCTCTTACACGGGCCCACCTCGGCTCACATGCCGATACCACGTCATCCAGTATTCGGTTGGTGATCTCCTCGTGGAACATTCCGGTGTTTCTAAAGGAAAACAGATAGAGCTTGAGGGATTTGGATTCGACACACTTGGCGTCGGGGATATAGGTGATCTCTATTTTGGCGAAGTCGGGTTGCCCGGTGATCGGGCAGAGACTGGTGAACTCAGGGCAGTCGAAACGGATCAGGTAATCGCGCGACGCGTATTTGTTGGGAAAGGTCTCCAAGGGTGCTGTGTCCGGGTTGTTTGGAAACGTAGTGCGGCTTCTTCGAAGAATGGTCAATGCGTCGTAATGTTCTTGCGTCATGTGTGCTCTCGGTCTTGGTAAGGGCCGTTGGAGGTGTTTTACTTGAAAAGACCCGTGCAGGGTGTAAATCATTGCAAGGAGCGCAGCGACGAAGCAATCTCCCACGAAATAGCCCGGATACCGTTATCCCCGCGAAAGCGTATTCGCATTGGGTTAAGGGATGAGGCCCCGGCCCGACCTTCGCCATGGGTTGAAGCCGGTTTCTCAAAACTGAGGTCCAGGGCAAAATCGTGTTACGCTTATGCTCTTGCGGAAGGTTTTTTTAGACGCTGTTTTTCATCCTCAGCCATGACAGCTTCCGGTCATGGTCGTCGGCCGGATCCGCCTAATTCACGGAGGGGCGGACCCGAGATCGCCGGCAGCCTTGGGGAGGGTGAAACAAATGGTCGTGCCCCCTTGATGGCCGGTCTTTGCCCAAATCCTTCCGCCGTGGGCTTCAACGATGGTGCGTGCGATGAACAGACCCAGCCCGCTGCTTTGCGGCTTTTCTCTTTTGGGGACCTGGAAGAAACGCTTGAATATCTCCTCGTGGTATTGCTCGGGGATACCCATTCCGTTGTCCGATACGCTCACCAGGACGTAGCACCCCTGATCCTGAAGTCCTACACGAATTCGTGGTTCCTGGACCTCTCCCATGTGATAGACGCCGTTAAGCACGCAGTTGTCGAGCACCTGAACCATGCGCCTACGGTCGCACTTCACCGCGGTGGTAAAATCGTCAAAATCCAGCGAGAGTTTGACGTTTCGTTCTTCGAGGAGCGCCTGATGTCGTCGTACCACATCACGGATGATTTCCCCGGGATTCACCACCGCCAAATCAAGCTCCACCTTCTCCGCCATGAGCAATTGACTGATGTCTTTGACAAAGTCGTGAATGCTGTCGGAAGCGTTCGACAAGTGGTGGAGGATTTCTTCGAGACGTGGGTCTGCCGATCCTCGTGCATAACTTTTTTTCAGCAGGCGGACAAAGCCGCTCACGGCAACCGCGGGAGATTTCAGGTCATGCGCCACCATCTGGATGAAGGATTCCAATTCTTCGACTTTTCTATTTGCCCGGTGTACCGATTCCCGCATGGCATCTTGAGCTCGCTTCCATTCCAGCAGGTTCTTCAGTTTACGTTTGAGGATGTGCAGGTTGACTTCCCGTGAAACGCAGTCCACCGCGCCCATTTCCATAGCCCCCAGTTGCACTTCCTCGATGTCCGTGAGCAGAATCATGGGAACGCTCAGGAACCCGGCGTCGGATCTGATGATGCGGCACACATGAAGGGCCCCTTTGTCTTTGAAATCAAGCATGACTACATCGGGCTCACACGGCGGGTCAAATTGCTCGATTCCGCGACAACACCCATCCACGACCGTAATGACGTATTCGGTCCCCAGTGAGACCGCGAAATAGGATGTCCGGCGAGTATCGTCGCCCAATATGAGAAGCTTACCGGGAATATCGGATGTGCCGGTCATTCAACCTTCGGATTATCCGGAACGTATTGGGGTGCCGCCATAGGTTGACGGCGCGAGTTCCCTTCATTATACACGTCTATATTCAGATCATGGGCGCTCAGTGTCAATGCGTAACGAAAAAAAAGCCGGACCGGCCGTCCCGAACGTGCTGAAAGCCGGGATTTGTGCCCGGCTTCAGGAATAATCATCAACGCCGGCGGGACGCGTCTCGATGAAAATCGGGCGTTTATGGGTCACAGGGGCTTTCTCCGTCCAGGGCCGGACCACGGCTCCGGAAACCACTTGACAGAGTACGCTCCGTGAAATAGATGTAACGCTCGAAAATATGCGATAAAATGGAGTAACCGATTACCATGGGGGCAACAATAGGCAATAAGAAAATATACAAGCCCCGAGAAGCCGCGCTTATGGTGGGCCTGTCCAAGGAAGTTCTCATCGGCTATGAACGAGAAGGGAAGATTCCCGGCGCCAAGCGAGACGAAAAGGGCAATCGGTACTACACGATCGAAGATCTCGAAAAGATCCAAGAGCAGGTCGGAGTCCGTCCGCAACTGAATAATCCGCCCGTGGTGCTGGCCGTGTTCAATATGAAGGGGGGGGTCGGCAAGAGCACGGTTTCGTCCAACCTTGCCTGGAAATTGGCCGAGAGCGGCTACAGGACCCTGGCCGTGGATGCGGATCCCCAGGGACATATGCTCACGAGCTTGGGTCAGGAACCTGCCGACTTCAAACTCACGTTACAGCAACTCCTCATCCCCGATATGGATCGCCACACGTCGGAAATTCATGAGGTGCGGCATTGCCTGTCCCCCAATTTGCACGTTATCCCCGGTAACCTCTCCATGTGTGCGCTCAACCTGCTGTTATTCCAGCAACCGGAGCGGGAATATCGCCTGAGAAGGCTCATCGAAGCCATCAGGTCCATGAAGGTCTACGACGTAATAGTGATAGACTCCCCTCCGTCGTACGACTTAACAAGTCTCAATATAATGCTTGCCTGCGATTTCCTCTTAGCCCCGGTCAAGCTGGACGGCAATTCTTTCTACGGTTTGGATTATCTCTTTGATGCGATACGAGACCTCACGGAAACATACCGGTATCAAATACCTCGAGTAATGATCGTCGCGAACCATTACAATCACAGCTATTCCGTGAGCAGGCAAATCCTGGACGGCTTGCGTGAAAACTATGCCGATTATTTGGCCGATACGGTCATACGACAAGACGTGAACTTCGACAAGGCAAACGCGCTCCGGGAAACGGTATTTGTTACGGCCCCCTCCTCGCGAGGGAGCAGGGACCTGGAAAACCTCACCCTTGAGATCCTTGAACGAATTCGAGCAGAGCATCCCCGTGACGTTGAAAAGCAAGAACAAGGACAAGCCTGATTACGCGAAGTTTATCAGGAGACCGACCCCGCCGGCTCAAGCGACGGACAACACGGACGCGGTTCCAAGGCAACCGCACGAGTTGCCCTGGGCGGAAGTGATAGTGGTGCATGAGCCCGGCGATCTCGCCGAGGCCGAGGGTTTGGTCGCTTACTTTGATCGGGTCGGCGGACCGATCGGCGAACAACGCGCCCGGACGGCGTCTTTGTCCCAGACCGTACGTGCCAAGTCTTCGAGACCCGACGAAGCGATCGTCGACGAACATGCGCCGCCGCCCTGGATAGATGATTACTCCGCCCATCTCGAGCCCGACCCCGTCCCTCGTCCGGCGCCTCGCCCCCTCGATACCTCGGAGTCCATACTCCCGGCGACGGAGCAAAGCCCGCACGCGGAGTTGTTTGAAGCTCCACCGGTCCCCGTGTTCCTCTTCGTTTTCTTGCTGGTATTGGTCGCCCTGGCGATGAATTAGCCGGGGGCGATATCGCATCTTTGGAAAAGCTCGGCATCACGGCTCAGGGACTCGAAGGCCGATTCTCGTAACCATTCACTTACGGGCGGGAAATTGCAATCTCAACGTGGCGCAGGCTTTCCAGCCTGCGAATTTTCTTAGTGCGATCTCGGCAGGCCGGCAAGCCTGCCCCACAAGAGTGAATGGTTACTCCGAAACAGCCAAATCCCCCCGCGCCCCCCTTTACCGGGAGCCCGGAAAGGGAGGGACAAGAAAGCGCCTCCGGCCCCACGATTCACCGCATCCTTTAT
>JAZDOF010000289.1:0-4337 GCA_043799015.1 Pseudomonadota bacterium
CACTCAACCGTTCAAGGTTCCCGCAATTCTCAACGCGTGACACTATAGTACTTCAATGCGGGTCACCGACAGGAGGACCGGGCAGTGGAACCCATAGAGCTGTACGATACTACGCTCAGAGACGGAGCGCAGACCTGGGGGATAAATTTTTCCCTGGACGACAAGCTACGGATTGCGCAAAAGCTGGACGAAATAGGTGTCGATCTTATTGAGGGCGGGTACCCGGGATCAAACCCTAAAGACCGGAAGTTCTTCAAACAGGTCCGTGAGCGCTCTCTCAGCCACGCGCGAGTCGTAGCTTTCGGCAGCACGTGTCGCCCGGAGCTGCCTCCGGAAAAAGATCCCCAAATCAGGGAGTTGATAGCATCCGGTGCCGAATTGGTGACCATTGTAGGGAAGAGCTGGGACCTTCACGTCAGGGAGATTTTCTGCACCACAAAACACAGAAACCTTGAAATGATAAAGGATTCCGTGGCCTACCTCAAGAATCACTTTTCCAGAGTCATTTTCGACGCCGAGCATTTTTTCGATGGGTTCAAGAGCGACCCCGAATACGCATTGGAAACTCTCCGGGCGGCTTCCGCAGGCGGCGCCGAGGGCCTCGTTCTCTGCGACACCAATGGAGGCAACTTGCCTTGGCAGATCACGGAGATCATCAGGACCGTAAAAGAAGCCATACCAGGTAAAATAGGCATCCACGCACACAATGACTCCGACACGGCGGTAGCCTCTACGCTCGAGTCCGTAAATGCCGGCGCCGTACACGTTCAAGGCACCATCAACGGTATCGGAGAGCGGTGCGGGAACGCGAATCTTATTTCCGTGATTGCCGGGCTGGCCGTTAAGATGCAGCGAATTCAAATGACTCCGGAGCGTCTGGGCAAGCTCAAACACGTTTCCGAGTTCGTGTGGGAGATGGCCAACCGCACCCCGCAGCGATCGCAGCCGTACGTCGGTGCGTCCGCGTTTGCGCACAAGGGGGGACTGCACACGAGTGCGGTAATCAAGAATACGCTGGCCTACGAGCATGTGCCGCCGGAGATGTTCGGCAACGTTCGCAGCTTCCCCATTTCCGACCAGGCCGGTCGAGCCGCAATGGTACACAAGGCCGCGCAGTACGGCATAGAGTTGACCCCGGACGACCCGCGGGTGACGGAAATACTTAAGACCATCAAGGATATGGAAGCCCGAGGAGCCACTTACGACATGGCCGAAGGCTCTTTTTGTCTCCTGATGAAAAGGATGCTGGGCAGGCACAAGAAGTTCTTCACTCTTCACGGGTTCCAGGTGGGCAATTCCAAGAGGGAAGGCGATACGAGGACCTTTTCCGAGGCCATCGTCAGAATTTTGGTGGGGGACAAGATGCAGTTCTCCGCGGCCGAGGGCAACGGCCCGGTCAACGCCCTGGACTCGGCCCTACGAAAAGCCCTAGAGAATTTCTACCCCATAGTCAGGGAAGTGGAGCTCACCGATTTCAAAGTCCGCGTACTGGAAGGAACCTCCGGTACGGGCGCCACCGTCCGAGTTCTCATTGAATCCACGGACGGTCATGAGACGTGGTGGACGGCCGGCTTCAGTACCAACGTGATCCAAGCCTCTTGGGAGGCGCTCGTGGACAGTATTGACTACAAACTTCAGAAGGACTTGGCGGGGAATCCGTAGTACATCAGCCCTGGAACCGGCCCATCATGGGCCTGTACCGGCCCTGCTCGTGCTGGCCGTCGCGGCCGCAATCATCGAGGCCGGAACATGCGCTTGGATTGCCTTCGACGAGTGGCGCATGAGATGCTCCGCCATCCGACCCTGCAATTGCATGTATGAGGTTTACCGGGAAGAAGAGCCCCTGGGAGCTGCTTGTTTTGACGGTCCGCGTCCGTTGAGCGCCGTTCTCTCGTCGGTGGGCGTGAACAAGGACCATCGACATATCATCTCGGACCCCGAGGCCCTGCCGTGTGAAACGAGAGTGATCCTGAGCAAGGAAGGCGTAATGGTGAGGCTGCGAAGGGTTTCGGGTAGTCATTTGCTCATGGCCGGTAAGAGGATAGACCTGAACGCGGCGGAATCCGACGATCTTGAAGCGATTCCGGGCATCGGACCCGTCTTGAGCCGGCGGATAATTGAATTTAGGGCCGCTGCCGGCCCATTTTCCCGTGTGAGCGATCTGAAGAAGGTTCGGGGTGTCGGTGAGAGACAATTGAGGGCATTGGCGCCCTATCTTGAATTAGACCCTGTCAAGGACGGTCAACGGGCCGTAACACATCAAGCCCCACAGCCGTCTCCTTGATCCAGCACGACGAATCGAAGGCGCGGACATGAAAGGCCGCTCTCAGGTCGGGCAGAGCCGCTGCGAAGATCATTGCCGATGAGATCTGGATTTCCGACCCGTTGCCGAACACGGCTCCCCATATGCCTACGGCCGTCCATAGGGCTATTGCGCAGGGGGTAAGCAAGCCCGTTAGGAACACGGGCAGGGGAAGCTCTCCGCTAAGAGGGGTTCTTCCAAAAGACCACGGAGAGCGACGGAGTCGTGCGGCGTGCAGGAATCGAAAACATGCCGACCGAATAACTCCGTACAGGGCCGCGGACGAACAAGACACGGCGAGGAGTCGGAGCAGGGGAGGAGGCGGCGAGGGGGCGGGGGCCGTCACCACGAACGCACCCAGGATGATCAGGGCCGTCGCTGTGGAAACGACGCAGTTGATATAGGGAGGAATACGCACCTCTCCTTCGAGGAAGAAAGGCGGCGGCTCTTGGGAGGACGCCTGGAAGCCGATGCGCTTTCTCGCCGTTTTAGCCGGTTGACGGCCCGGCACGTCATGCTCGGATGAGTTGGATTTGTCCACTACTTCTTGTCGGCAGTCACCACCGGTCGGCCCTTCTTGACCACCACGGACATGACATGGTTGCCTCCGGATTGGATCTTTACGTCTCGAATCTGCCGGCCGGCCGGCTGCAGGCCGGGGATGGCGGGGAGAGTCAGGGAATAGGTACCTGGAGCCAGCGTGATTTCCTCTCCGCCTCCTACGAAAAAGACCCCGTCCTTGCCTCGCACCTCTATTTTCTTAAAAACCGGGGCCTTGAGGACCTTCTCGTAACGTGCAACTGAGCCGTCCAGGTCCTCGGGCTTGAGGGCCATGAGGACCGTGCCCTCCGTCTTGGCCGAGAGCTTGGTATAAGCCGGTCGATTCTTTTTGCCGATCCCTACTCCCAGCAGGTCGATCTTCACCTTGCCCTTGAGACCGGCTTCTTCCACCGCTTTCAGTATGTCCTTGCCCGAACAGGCATGGGAGCCCGCCGTCACCAAAAGAATCCTCGATGCGAAGTCGCTTCCGATTCCGCCGAAATCCTTTTTCAGCGAGTACAATACCGCGGCGCAGGGATTGTTGCTTCCGCCGGGGCCCACCTTGTCGAGCTTGTCCTTAAAGCCTTTGAAGGGGTGAACGAGCCACTCGCTCAACAAACGGCTCGGGCAAGTTTGGGGCTTATCCTTGTCGTTCTTGTCGCTGCCGGAACCCTTGGCACAATAGAAATCTCGGATCGCAATCTTGGAGCCGGGGGTCATAATGTCCGACAGCTTTCCTATGAACCTGGAAGCCGCGTGCAACCTGTCGGGCGCCCAGGGTTTCACATCCTTGGCCATTAAGTTGGAATCATCCAGGATCGCCATTATTGCCCATTTTACGGTTGTCCCCGAATAGTTCTTCAGGTTGACGACCAGCGAGCCCGGCAACTGGTACTTCTCAGGCTTGTTCTGGGCGTCCGAGGTAGTGGGGGAAGCCTCGGGGACCAGGGCGGCAACCGCTCCCGCATCCCCCTCTCGTGCCGCCGAACCTGTGCCCGTCTTCAGCGAGCGCGCGGCCTTGGCCATCCGCGATTCATCGGCCGGTGGTATCTGACCTCTCGCCTCATTGTCGGCAATGCCATCCGATCGTCCCGCATCGCCGCCATGGTCCGTGGGTTTGTCGGGCGCGGGACCGGCGAGGGCCTCCCCGGATTCCGGTGCCGCAGGGGACGCATGCCCATCCGTCCGATCCGGTAAGCGGTCTTGTTCCGCATCGGAAGTTTTCCCGTCCTCCTCTTCGCCCGATCGTTCCGAAACCGCCACATCGGAGTTGTCGCGCCGTGTGGAGATGGGTGGACAGGTTTGGTCCTCCACTGTGGGCCCCGTAACGGAAGGTTTTTCCAGTGCCGCGAAGAGCGCCTTCGAAGGGTCTAGGGGACGTCTTCCTACTGCGTTGAGAACCGGCTCCGCGGACACGAGGTCTCGGGCCTTGTCCGGTCTGAAAGAGGATGTCCCGATCGATTCCTCTCGGGTATTGACGGTGCTGTTTTTAGAA
>JAZDOF010000438.1:0-2820 GCA_043799015.1 Pseudomonadota bacterium
TGGATACCGTCGACCTGCCAGGGCTGCACCGCCTGGGACCCGGTAGAGTTCTTTGTTCAGAACGGACGAGCAACCAAGGTGCGGGGCAACCCGCTCAGCAAGACCAACAACGGACACTGCTGTCCGCGCGGCCACATGATGCTTCAGCAGCTCTACGATCCGGACCGGGTGAAGGTCCCCATGAAAAGGACCAATCCGCTGAAGGGCAGAGGCATAGACCCCAAGTTCGTTCCGATCACATGGGATGAGGCCCTGGACACCGTGGCCGACAAGATGCTGGAACTGCGCAGGAACAACGAGCCCGATAAGCTCATGTACATGCGCGGCCGCTACTCCTCCACCTCCACCGACCTGCTCTATGGCACGCTGCCCAAGATCTACGGCACCCCCAACTATTTCTCCCACAGCGCCCTTTGCGCCGAAGCGGAAAAGATGGGGCCGGGTCTGACCGAAGGCTTCTTCGGTTACCGCGACTACGACCTGGCTAACACCAATTGTCTGGTGGTCTGGGGAACCGACCCGCTCAGTTCCAACCGCCAGGTTCCCAACACGATCGCCAAGTTCGGCGACATCCTGGAGCGCGGCTCGGTGATCTGCGTCGACCCGCGCCTTTCCGCCTCGGCCGCCAAGGCCCAGGAGTGGCTGCCCCTTAAGCCCGGCACCGATGGCGCCCTGGTCTCGGCCATCGCCCATGTGATCCTGACCGAAGGACTCTGGAACAAGGAGTTCGTCGGCGACTTCAAGGACGGGAAAAACCTCTTCAGGACCGGTCAGACCGTTGACGAGGCGGCCTTTGCCGAGAAGGAGAGCTATGGCCTCGTCAAATGGTGGAACATCGAGCTGAAGGACAAGACCCCGGCCTGGGGCGAGAAAGAGTCTCTGATTCCCAAGGATCAGATCGTCCGTGTGGCCCGCATTATGGGCAAGGCCGCGCCCAAAACGGCGGTCTGGATGGGGCCCGGCGCCGCCATGCAACCCCGCGGCACATACTCGGCCATGGGTGTCCATGCCCTCAACGGCCTGCTCGGTTCGGTGGACAATGAAGGGGGCGTGCTCCGTTCCCAGAAGGTCCCCACGGCCTCCTTTCCCAAATCTGATAAATTTGTGGACGAAATCGCCACTAAGTTTTCCAAAGAAAAGAAGATCGACGGCCGCGGCGCCAAAGACATGCCGGCCATGATGAACGCCAAACCGGGCAGCGGCGTGGTAACCAATAATGTCGCCAATGGTATGCTGAAGAACCCGGAGGCTGTCAAGGTGTTCATCAGTACATGGAGCAACTTCAACTTCTCGGCAACCGGGGCCCAGCGATGGGACACGGCCATGTCCAAGGTACCTTTTTTTGTGCATATGGTCACCAACGCGGCGGAGATGACCCAGTTTGCCGACATTGTCTTGCCGGCCACCTTCGCACCGGCGGAAAAGCTCTCCGTTTCCGTCAACATGGCCAACCTGCACGCCCACGCCTCGATCCAGCAGCAGGTAGTCAAGCCGTTGTGGCAGGCCAAGGCCGAGGAGACCGAGGTGATGTGGCTCCTGGCCGAAAAACTGAAGGCCAAGGGGTTCCCCAATCTTTACGATTACTATGCCTCCTTTGAGGATCCGGAAACCAAGAAAAAGCCGACCAACGTCGCCGAGTTCACGGAAATCGCGGCCAGGATCAGCAGCGCCCCGCTCTGGATGCCCAAAGAGCCGCTCAAGGGCGACAAGATTGCCGGTTGGGAGGAGTTCAAGAAAAAGGGGGTCTGGAACACCGAAAAGTATTCATTCAAGAAGAACTGGGGCAAGTTCGGCACCGCGACCAAGAAATTCGAATTCTACAGCGAGACCCTCAAAAAAGGCCTTCTGGAACATGCCAAAAAATATAATACCACCGTGGACGATATCCTCACAGTCAGCGGCTACACGGCACAAGGAGAGCTGGCGTTTGTGCCCCACTACGAGCAGCCCAAACGTCACGGCAGCGTCAGCGAGTACCCCTTCGACTTCATAGACTACAAATCCCGGCTCAACCGCGAGGGCCGCTCCGCGAACGCCCCCTGGTACCACGAGTTCAAGAAGGTGGATGTCGGTGACGAAAGCGGGGACGACGTGGTGAAGATCAACCCTGTGGACGCGAAAAAGATGGGGATCGCGAACGGCAACACGGTGAGGCTCACCTCCCAGACAGGCAGCATCACCGCCACGGCGAAGCTCTGGGAAGGCGTTCGCCCAGGCACGATCGCAAAGTGCTATGGCCAGGGTCACTGGGCCTACGGCAGGGTTGCCGCGAAGGAGTATGGAAAAACGCCCCGCGGCGGTAATAATAATGAGCTTATGCCTGATGACTACGACCGACTCAGCGGTTCTACGGCGAGGAACGGCGGCTTCACAGGCGTTAAGATCGCAAAAGTCTAAGGAAAGGAGGATTAAGTCATGCAAATAGCGATGGTGATCGATTTACAGAAATGCGTTGGATGCGGGGCGTGCGCAATCGCCTGCAAGACCGAAAATAACACGCAGACACGGGCGCGGGGACAGTCATTCAACTGGGCCGATTATATCTATAAAACAGAAGGGACATTCCCGGATGTAAAGTACGCCTCAATCCCAGTCAGTTGCAACCATTGCAGCGAACCCGAATGCATGAAGCAATGCCCAAAACCGAAAGCGCTGTATAAAACGGAAGAGGGCATCACGATGTTTAACTATCGATACTGTATTCAGTGCAAGAAATGTCAGGACGACTGCCCTTACAGTGTAAGGAACGTGGACAAGGAAAAGGCTGCTTACAGCGTCATAAGCTATAATGAGATTGACGTGGAGACGCATGATTTTTAC
>JAZDOF010000329.1:0-5868 GCA_043799015.1 Pseudomonadota bacterium
ACATGCCGACTCGTCTTTGATCTTAAGGATCATGAGACTTTCTGGTGTACTGCGGACATCGGCTGGATTACCGGTCACAGTTATACGGTTTATGGACAGCTCTGCAACGGGTTCACCGGAATATTATTCGAAGGGGTGCCCAATTACCCGGATTTCGACCGGTACTGGCAAATCGTCGAAAAACGAAAGGTGGACAAGTTCTACACCGCTCCCACGGTGATCCGAGCGTTGGCCAGAGAAGGCGCCGAACATGTCAAGAAGCATGACATCTCAAGCCTCAAACTGCTCGGCACGGTGGGTGAGCCTATCAACCCGGAGGCTTGGCGGTGGTACCACCACCACGTGGGACGTGATTGGTGCCCGATCGTCGATACTTGGTGGCAGACGGAAACGGGCGGCCAGATGATGACCCCGCTTCCCGGCGTCCATCCGATCAAACCCGGTTCGTGCTGCTTCCCGTTCTTCGGGGTAGACCCGGTCATTCTTGATCCCGACACGGGTAAGGAGATCGAATTCCCCAACCAGGAAGGAGCGCTGTTCATCAGGAGAGCTTGGCCGGGAATGGCGAGAACGATTTACGGCGACCATGACCGCTTTATTGAAACATATTTTTCACGGGTCCCCGGGATGTACTTCACCGGCGACGGAGCGAGAAAGGATGAAGACGGCTATTACTGGATAGCCGGCCGCATCGACGACGTCATTAACGTTTCCGGCCATCGTCTCGGCACAGCGGAAGTGGAGTCGGCACTCGTGCTTCACGAGAAGGTCGCTGAAGCCGCGGTGGTGGGCTGTCCCCATCCCATCAAGGGACAGGGCATCTACGCGTTTGTAACCTTGAATTCCGGCGTCGAAAAGAGTGCGGCCCTCCTAAAGGAGCTCGTTCAGCTCGTTAGGACCCAGATAGGCCCCATTGCCAGTCCCGACGCCATCCAATGGGCCGATGCTTTGCCCAAAACCCGGAGCGGCAAGATCATGCGACGTTTGCTCAGAAAGATAGCCGCAGGCAGCGTGGAAGACCTGGGCGACACCACGACTCTAGCGGATCCGACGGTCGTCAACATGTTGGTTACCGGTCGGGTGGAAGTTAAGTAGATATAATGACCTAGACAATCACTCCGGTACGGCACCACATTGCGACGTTCGTGCCGTCCGGCTCCAACCCGGCTCGGGCCCTTGCTCCCACGGGCTACGGATCGTGAAGAGTAAGGGCCCGATTGTTTTCCCACCGTTGCCGACAGTTGAGTTCTGTGTTAATACCTGAAGCCGTTTCTACGAAGTCAATGCCTCCGGTTTACCTGGGACCTAGACGCGCATGGGCCGCTGTATCCGTGAAGAGTTTGTCGATAAAATCGGTAACCAAGTGGTCCTGGAATGCGGTCCAATCGTAGATGATGCGCCCCTGGGGCGCATGTACGAGGAATTCACGCCTAAAGGCTCCGCACAGGGGCTTCCTCCCACCGAACAAAAGGCACGCTCCGAATGGGTGAAGCGCTTGGCCCGCGCAGGCGAGCACTTCCTTGCCTGGGCGGATGATCAAGTGGTCGGTCATGCTTGCCTCATACCCGACATGCATCTTCGTGATGCCGAGTTCCTTATTTTCGTAATCCCCTTATGGCAGAATCGCGGTATCGGCACCCGATTGTCCGCGTCGGCCATGGCCAAGGCTCGGGAATTAGGAATAACCATCGTTTGGCTGACTGTAGCTTGGACCAACTTCAGAGCCATCAAGGTGTATAAGAAGGTTGGGTTCGAATTCTGCGACGATATCGGAAGCGAGCGCATGATGGTGGTTCGCTTATGATCGGACGGGGGCGTCTTGAACCATGAGCAACGATGCGGGCTCGTATGAGATTGCGGTGGGGGGCTTGTCAAACCGGCCTGAGCTGCTGACTCCCCACGGGACCGGCTAGGATATGGAACTCCGAGTCGGCGTTATTCGAGACGACAAATATCTTTTGCACCGCCCTGGTGACGGGTTCCCCGACAGGCCCGAACGTTTGGCCGCCGTCTACGAGATGCTGGATCGGGACTTCCGAGAAGGGTTGATCACCATCAAACCGGAGCCCGTCGCGCTGGAGGACCTGGAGCTGGTTCACACCCCCGAGTATGTCACCAAAGTGCTCAGATCGTCGGAACGCTCTCTCACCCCACTTTCCCCGGGGACCGTGCTCGCCGAAGGGTCGTATCTCGCTGCGTGGCTCGCTGCCGGCGGATGTGTTAAGGCTTTGCAGGCAATGGTTGCCGGCAGGTGCGAGGTTTGCTTTGCGTTGGTGCGTCCGCCGGGGCACAGGGCGGGACGCGATGCGGCGGCTGGGGCGTGTGTATTTAACAACTTGGGCATCACCGCTCGATATGCCGTCGAACGCTACGGAATGGAACGCGTACTCATATTGGACTGGGACGGTGATCACGGAGACGGAACCCAAGAAATGTTCTATGAGAACAAAGAAGTACTCTACTTCTCCACTCATTACGACCGTAGGGAATCGAATTCCGGAAGTTGGGACCACACGGGGGCCGGTGAGGGGCTCGGCTATACCGTCAACATTCCCCTCCCGTCACACCTGCCGGACGACGACTTTGTCTCGATCTATTGGAAATGTATGGGACCATTGATTAGAAACTTTCAACCGGAATTGATCCTGGTAGCCGCAGGGTTCAGCGCTCACATCGGTGAAAAGACCGAAGAGGGGGCATTAACCGAGGCATCGTTCAGCATCCTTACGGAACAGTTGGTTGAATTACGGGACCCGCTGCGCAGCCCTCCGCTGTTATTTGCGCTTGAAGGAGGGTATGATGCCGGTATCCTTCCCCGCTGCGTAAAGGCGGTCCTTGACACACTTGTCGCCAAAGGCAGACGGAAACCACGTCGTTTTTCGTTGTCCCCAACGGGTGTCGCACTCGCGGAAAAGGCGCGATCCATACATGCGAAGTACAGGGTTTGGACGCTATGATATCGGGTACAGTATGCACCGGTTCATTCCGGAGATGGTTAAATGGCCTCGGACACTGATCCTGTAAGACCTCATAGGGCCGTTGCCGAATCCCGAAGCAAATCCGGAGACGGATTGCTTTGGGATCGGGTATCCAGGTATTTCACCTGGTACGAGACGGAGAATCTCAATATCGCACATGAAGCGGTCGACAGATGGGCCAGGGATGAACAAAGGCGATCACTGAAGGCCCTGGTCATCGAGCAGGGAGGGAAGCCTCGGGAGTACACGTATCGCGAGATCAGGGAACTGTCATCGCAATGGGCCAATTTGTTTACGGAACGAGGGCTTGCCCCGCGGGATATCATCTGGACTATGCTTCCGGCCTGTCCGGAACTCTACGTAACGACCGTGGGAGCAGCGCGCAGAGGCATTATCCAGTGCCCCATTCACCCCTCCTCGACTCTCCCGGATCTCGAGTTCTATTTTCGAAATACCAGGCCCAAGGCGCTGGTAACCACGCGTTCCCTGTATGAGCGAATCCCTGAGAGCGGCATTTCCATGTTGGAGAAAATATTCCTCATCGATGGCCCGGCTCCCGGATTTCACCCGAATGAGGTTTCCGTCGAGAACGTGATTAACGATCTGCCCAAGCGAACGCCGGGGATGTGGGTGCGCGGGGCCGCACCGATGTGTGTCTTTTTCGTTTCCGGCGGAACCGAACCCCCAAAAGGGATTGTTCATAGCCACATTTCAATGGTCGGTCATTTTTTCAGCGGTAAACACATCTTTGGATTGAACGAAAGATCGGTGTTCTGGTGCGACGCTCACCCTTCAACCGCGTCCGGACTGTTTTTCGGGGTTTTGGCTCCGTGGCTCTGCTGTGCTCGTGCCGTGGTGCAAGGCGGTCCGTTTTCGGCTTCCACATGGTACCGAACGCTGGAACGACACGGAGTCACCGTTTGGTACACCTCTCCGGCGGTGATCTCCCGCTTGATGGAAGCCGGAGACGATCTTCCCAAGCGATACGATCTTTCCGGGCTGGTGCGAATAATTACAGGAGGAGCGGCCCTTACCGCCGAACAGCACCGATGGGTTTCCCATGCCTTCGGCGTCGATCCTCTGAATACTTGGTCCATGACGGAGACGGGGATGATTTGCCTTGCGGACCCCGGCTCACGACTCGGCAAGGCGGGTAGCCTGGGGCGGCCGGTTGAGGGCATAGAGGCCGCCGTACTGGATGAGCAGGGACATCCCGTCCCTCCCGGGACTCTGGGTGAACTGGCCGTTGGGGCCGGATGGCCTTCCATGACCACCGGGGTGTGGGACGATCCCATCCGTTACCAAGAGTACTTCCGACACCAGGGTTGGTTTTCAACCGGAGACCTCGCGTCTATGGACGAGGAGGGTTTTTTCTACCATCACGGCAGAAAAGACGACATCATCAAGGTAGAAGGACGACGTCTGGGGCCCCAGGAGGTCGAAAACGCCCTTTGCCTCCATCCCGCGGTAACGGAAGCCGCCGCCATCTCCATGGGGTCTCCGTCGGAAGGACCGTCATTCTGCCTCTTCGTGACCCTTAGAAGAACTACGAGACCGAGCAAGCGATTGGCCGCGGAGCTAAGGACTTGTCTGACGTCCGCCATCTCCGTCGAGCTGCCCATCCGTGACCTACTCTTTGTGGACACGCTCACCAAGTCTCGTTCGGGCAAGGTCCTGAGAAGGGCTTTGCGGGCCGCACAGTTGGGTCTGCCCATCGGGAATCCGGCGAATCTGGAGGATATCGGTTAGACGTGCGTCCCCTTACACAAATAACGCGACGAGTTGCTGAAGGCCGCCGCCGGCCTCCTGGTCGGTTGAGACATCTTGTGACACAATGGGTAAGGTCCTCCTACGGTAGAATTTTGAATGGCGACCGCATGAATCGAGGGAAAGGAACGGCCCAGTTGAAATGATACAGAATATTGAACAATTAGATCATTATTCGCATCCATCTAACGAGAACGAACCCGCCATGCCGTCCAATGGAGGGGAACTCCTCGAAGTGCTCCGGCTTATGGATATTGTCGGCATGTGGAAAGATCGTACGGACATCGGCGACAGCTCGGAATTCGCCGAGAGACTCCGGGAACGATCGACCCTTCGCGGGAGCACTGATTGATGCTTGTGTTGGACACGGACATAATGGTCGACGTATTGCGAGGATACCAACCGGCATTGGAATGGCTCGCATCACTGGATGATGCGCCGGTCCTTCCCGGCTTTGTGGTTATGGAGCTCATGGGGGGATGCCGGAACAGGCGAGAGATGGATCTGGTATCGAAGCTTTGCACCCCGTTTCGTATCTTTTGGCCCACGGCCTACGACTGCAATCGCGCTGTCGAAGACTTCCGCACAAGTCATTTGAGCCATAATCTTGGAATTCTCGATGCCGTCATCGCTGAGATGGTGGTCGGTCTGGGAGCCACGCTGTTCACTTTCAACCTTAAGCACTTCAGATCCGTGGACCGGCTGACCACAGTTGCGCCATACGAAAAGAGCAGACCTTATGATTCCGATAGGGTGATTTAGGATCCTTGCAGGCAACCGGTCCGGAACAGTCCGCACGACATTGCGTCGCTGCTGTTTACGTTTCCTTGATCGCTCTTCAAGCCCGTCCGACAGCTCACGAATAGGATGAACAGAGGGTTTCGGAGGATTCACTTGTCGGAGAATGCTGCATGCGTTTGAGCGAAGCATCGGCGCTATTCGAGCGGTACCTCAGATCTGAGAAGGCACGATCTCCGGAGACCATCCGAGCCTATATGTCAGATCTGGCTGAGTTCGCAACCTATCTCGCCAATGCCAAGGGTCCGTCCGAAGTTGATGCGGTCGATCGCTTCCACGTGAGAGGCTTCCTGGCCAAGGGATTCGGGAAGCTGACCAAAACGAC
>JAZDOF010000344.1:0-7258 GCA_043799015.1 Pseudomonadota bacterium
ATGAAATCACCTGCTTTATGCCGCACTTGCTTCTCAAAGCAATTATTCGCGGGCATAGCACATCCAAGCAGACGGCCATCTTGGATTTCGCGTCGTTGAACTGGTGCTTCAGCGCGATATCGTCCGCCCTTGGGCTGTGCAGCACCGCGGTAGCCCCTGCTCGAAGCACGCCGTACAAGGCGGTGGCCGTTTGAATGATGTTGGGTAATACAAGAGAAACACGATCTCCTTGTCGGATACCGGCAACCTTAAGGGCCGCGGCGAACCGGGACACCATCCAATCCAATTCTCGGAACGAGATCGCCGTGGTTTGAAACATCAGAGCCGGTCTTTGCGGGAATCGGGCGGCAGACCGACTCAGAGAATCGGGGAGCGTTATTTCATTGAACTCTATTTCTTTGGGAACACCCGCAGCATAGGACGCCAGCCAGATCGGTTCCACGCTATGTCTCCTTCCGCTGTTTCAAGACCGTCCCCAGCGCGGCCGGCATCAGGTTTTCCAATGGTCGGCCTAAAGTGGACAGGCCCCGAGGGTGAGGGCGTCGGACAAGGACAAAAACCTCCGCCCCGGCTATAGGGGGGCGCTTGGTTCAGCCTTCGGGGATCAAGGATCGCAGGATGTGGTAAATCTGGACGTTCCGGATTATCGACCAAGCCCATGGTTTGTGGGCCTCACGGCGGGCCCCGGCAGGCACTTGCGGGTCGAGCACTGGGCTGAGAAAAAGGCCGTCGTTCTTCGCGCTCATCCTCGCCGGCGGGCTATGCCACGTATGAGGAACCTAATCAGAGCTGATCACCTTCGCGAGCTTCGAGCGCCCCCCTGCGTACGACTTACTTTGCGCCGCTATTACGGCCGTTCCCGGTGCCTATCAAATAGCCGAACAGCCAACCACCGGCACAGGCGTTAAGGAGCAGGCTCCCGTACTCCAGGAATTTGTTCAGTCCGGCGTCCAGATATCCGAAGGCTGAAAGACGAAGCACGTGAAAGATGAGCACGGGGGTATCAAGAGCGAAAAAAACGACGGCCGGGATTACGGCCCATCGCTTTTCGTGCCAGAGACCGGATCCCAGCAGGAAGGCGGGGACCAAGGCAGCGCCGAAATAGAACATCTCCAAGCTCACCGCCGTAGTGTACGGCGATGGGTCCAGACCTATGGCGTAAACGTAGCAAAGGTATAGGAAGCTCTTGAGGTAAAGCCACAAACCCGAAAACCAAAGAGCAAGCGGAAAATCAGGGTCGAATCGGCGTTCGGGAAAGCAATCGAAAGGAAGCCATCTCTTGCGCATATCATTCATGAACAGTTTCCATCTCCGTCCCTGCCGTACAACGGGTACCGCCGGCACAACTCGCCCACTTCCTGCCTAACGTGGCCAATAATGGTTCTATCATGCGGATTTGTCAAGACCTTTGCGATCATCACGGCTATGAGCCTCATTTCTTCCACGCCCATCCCTCTAGTGCTCACTGCCGGTGTCCCCAACCTTATTCCGGATGCGCGACCCGGCGGAAGAGGGTCGAAGGGGATGGAATTCTTGTTGGTGGTAATACCGGCTTCTTCCAGAAGCGTCTGCGCTTCCGATCCCGTCACCCCCTTGTTGCGGAGGTCCACGAGGATCAGATGATTGTCGGTGCCGCCGGACACGAGATCGAATCCATTTTCGAGAAGCCCTTCCGCCAAGGACGCGGCGTTGATGACCAGTTGCTCCTGGTAGCTCTTGAATTCGGGGGTTGATGCCTCCAGCAGCGCCACCGCCTTACCCGCTATCACATGCATGAGCGGTCCGCCCTGCATTCCGGGGAAAATGCACGAGTCCAGCATGGCTCCGTATTTCTCACGGCACATGACGATTCCACCCCGTGGCCCGCGAAGGGTTTTGTGGGTGGTCGTGGTAACGAAGTCGGCGTAAGGGAATGGTGAGGAGTGGATACCGGCGGCCACCAGTCCCGCTATATGGGCGATATCGCACATCAAAACCGCCCCGACTTCCTTTGCGATTTCCCCGAAAACCTGGAAGTCGACTACGCGCGGATATGCGCTGGCCCCCGCAATAATCATCTTGGGTGCGTGCTTCCTGGCAAGGTCGCGAACCATGTCGAAATCGATCCTGTGATCGTCGGGGCGCACCGAGTACGGGATAACCTTGTATATGCGACCGGAAAAGTTCTTCGGGTGCCCCATGGACAAGTGGCCTCCGTGCCTCAGATCCATTCCGAGGTACGAATCGCCGGGGTCCATTACGGAGAAAAAAACGGACATATTGGCCTGGGTCCCCGAGTGAGGTTGCACGTTCACATGATCCGCCCCGAACAGTTCCTTGGCTCGTCGTCTGGCCAGGTCCTCGATTACATCCACATGGATGCAACCGCCGTAGTATCGTTTTCCGGGGTATCCTTCGGCGTACTTGTTGGTGAGAACACTCCCTTGGGCTTCCATAACCGCGGCGGACGTAAAATTCTCCGACGCTATAAGCTCCAAACGATATTCCTGTCGTTCTCGTTCGCTTCCTATAAGTCTGAATACTTCGGGATCGGTCTTTTGAAGCGGAGTCATAGTGGTCCTTCCAGCCGAATGCACTTCTTCGACGTCTAATGAACCGGCGGCCGGCAATACTAGGGGACCGGCCGGGTGCAGGAATACCCCGTGCGGTTATTCCCAGCGTTTGAAAACGAGCGTCGCGTTTTGTCCTCCGAATGCGAAACTATTCGACATGACATATTCGATATCTCGTTTACGCGCTTGGTTCGGGGTGTAATCAAGATCGCATTCCGGGGCCGGGTTATCCAAATTGATGGTCGGCGGTACCATGCCGTGGTTTATCGCCAGAATGCCGTATATGGCTTCGACCGCTCCGGCTGCTCCTATGAGGTGTCCCGTCATCGACTTGGTGGAACTTATGGAGACTTGGTGCGCATGACTTCCCAGCAGCCGCTTAACGGCCCGGGTCTCCATCTTGTCGTTGAGTTCGGTGGATGTGCCGTGAGCATTTATATAATCCAGCTCTTCGGCTTTCATTCCCGCGTCCTCTATGGCGGACCTCATCGCCTCGTAGGCGGCTTCGCCTTCCGGGTCGGGCATAACGACGTGATAGGCGTCGTCGGTGCATCCATACCCGACAACCTCGGCATATATTCGAGCTCCCCGGTTCTGCGCGTGTTCCAGAGATTCGATCACAAGGATTCCCGCGCCTTCGGCTATGACAAAGCAGTCTCGGTCCCTGTCGAAGGGTCGGGATGCCTTTTCCGGCTCATCGTTACGGGTGGACAACGCCCTCAACGCGCAGAAGGCTCCGACCGAAAGCTCGGTGATTACGGCTTCGGCGCCACCGGCGATCATCACGTCGGCACGCCCTTCCTTCACTATCCTGTAGGCCTCTCCAACGGCTGAAGTGCCCGATGTACAGGCATTGACCAGCCCAAAGTTGGGGCCTTTGAACCCGTACTTGATCGAGAGCATGCCGGGCGCGATATTTATGCATGCCTTCGGTATGAGCAACGGATGCAGCCCCTTAGGGCCTTTGGCCCTGTAAGCAACTACGCCGGTCTCAATGGTGCCCAGGCCCCCCATTCCGGACCCTACCAGGACTCCCGCCCTGTAAGGCTTGTCGGGAGGGTATTTCAAGCCTGAATCCGAAACGGCTTCCGCTGCCGCCGTGAGGGCGAATTGCTGATAACGATCCAAACGCCGGAGTTCTTTTTCCGGGATGACGCCGTTGGGGTCGAAATTGCCTCTCACCTCTCCCGCTATACGAGTGTTGAACCGGGACGCTTCAAAAAGCGTTATGGGCCCTATACCGGAACGGCCTGCCACAAGGCCGGCCCAGTTTGCGTCCACTCCCGACCCAAGGCAGGTCACTACCCCCATTCCTGTGACTACGGCTCTACGATGCAAGCTGTCCTCCCGTTTCGTCTCTTACCGCTCTTCGCCCTGCGGGATCAGGCCGCTGTTCCTTGTTTCACGCGAATGAAACTGACGACATCCTGTACGGTCTGAATCTTCTCAACGTCCTCGTCGGTTATCTCGAGACCGAACTCATCTTCCAGCAGCGCAATCATGTCGTATACGTCAAGCGACTCGGCGCCCAGGTCTTCCACTATCTTGGAGCCGAGCTGGATTTGGTCTTTGTTCACGTCCACAAGTACCTCGGCAACAAGGTCCACAACCTTCTTTTCGATCTCATCCATTAAGCGGTCCTCCAAATGATTGTCATACTGCCTGTGAATGCACGAGAAGCATCCTTGGCGACTGATCCGCACCGGTTACCCGGACCTCCGTAGGAATTCCGATTCATCTCATCCTCGGCGGGTCCGAGCAATCAATTGCAGGCGGCCGTATCTTCCGGTCGCGTTAGTGCGCGTGCGGCGACCCGGCCGCCCACGCCCGGCCTGAAAAGCTGTGTCGGCGTCACATGTAGAGACCGCCGTTCACCCGTATCACTTGACCGGTAATATAATCGGCCATCGAAGAGCATAAGAAAACGACGGCGGAGGCTACATCATCGGCGGAGCCCATGCGTCTTAACGGCACGTGACTGACGATGGCCTCTATTTGCTTGTCCTCGAGGTCGCCGCTCATTCCCTCGGTCACGATACCCGGGGAGACCGCATTGACCAGGATGTTTCTGGGAGCCAGCTCCCTTGCCAGGGCTTTTGTAAAACCGATCAGACCGGCCTTAGCCGCCGAATAGTTCACTTGCCCGGCATTTCCGGCTTCGCCTGCGGTGGATGCCACATTCACTATTTTCCCGTATCGGTTTCTCACCATGGTCTTGGCAACGGCCCTGCCGGTATAGAAAGCGCCGGACAGATTGACGCCCAGGACGTCCAGCCAATCGGCATCCTTCATTCTCCCGAGGAGCATATCGCGACTCACTCCCGCATTGTTAACCAGAATCTGGATCTGACCACGTACCGCCATCAAATCACGGACGGATTCGTCAACGGCCCTGGGGTCATTTACGTCAAACGGGAGGAGCGAACCGTGCCCACCTGCTTCCTTGATCAGCTCCAGTGTGCGTTGTGCCTCATCCAGTCCGGATCTAAAGTTTACGGCCACAAACGCGCCATGGTGCGCGAGAGCCAGAGATACGGCCCTTCCTATGCCCCTGGAGCCTCCGGTGACCAGTGCTGTCCTTCCTTCTAGGGACAGCGGGGACGAGTTATCGATCGCCATGGCCCCACACTCCGTCCAATGACTTTATTCCCTCAATGTCCGAAATGCTCACCGCGGACAAGTCCTTGTCGATCCTTCGCATCAAGCCGGTAAGAACCTTGCCGGGTCCCAATTCCACGAATGCGCCCGCACCGGCCGCTTTCATCGTGCGAATGCAATCGACCCATCTAACCGGCCGCACAACCTGCTCCAACAGAAGGTCCCGGAAGGTATCGGGAAAGACGTAGGCTTTCCCGGTAACATTGGAGACCACGGGAAAATCCGGCGTGTTGGGAACCAAATCTCCCATACTGTTGCGCAAGGCTTCTTTTGCGGACGCCATCAATGCGGTATGAAAAGCGGACGAAACGGGAAGCGCCACGGCCTTGGCCCTCTTCTCTCCCTTGAGGGCTTCCGCCAGCCTTTTCAAAGCTTCAATCCTACCCGAAACGACTGTTTGATCCGGCGCATTATAGTTCGCTATCTCCAGAACGTCATCCGCTCGATGGGCTTCAACCAGTTCCGCGACACGCTCCCACGAGGGACCCAGAATTGCGTACATTCCGCAGGTCCCCGGCGGCTGTGCGTCGTCCATACCTTTTGCTCGAACCCGGATGAGGTCCAGGCATGTCTCGAAGCTCATCACTCCAGCGGCGCAAAGCGCCGAGTATTCTCCCAACGAATGCCCCCCGGAAACGCCGGGCTTGAAATCGTAGCGCTTCTTGAGAACTTCGTACAAGGCTATCGAGTGGACGAATACGGCCGGTTGCGTGTAGACGGTCCTATGGATGTCGTCCCCTTGGTCCCCGGCCATTATTCCGCTCAGCGGATACCCGAGCGCGTCATCCGCCCGTTGAAGGATCTCGCGTGCTTTTTCATCCGCCATGAGGAGGTCGGACCCCATACCGACGTGCTGTGAGCCTTGGCCGGGGAAAATGAGTGCGAGACCCTTACGGTGTTGCCTTGTTGATTCGTCGGACATGACGCGGGACTACTGAGCCTCTATCTTTAGGATTTCCTTGCCCTTATAGCTCCCACATGAAGGACAGATCCGATGAGGTATCATGAGCTCCGCGCATTGAGGACAACGTGAAAGGCTTATCGCCGAGAGTTTCTTGTGGGTGCGGCGTTTGTCCCGTCTCGTGCGGGACACGCGTTTTTTTGGAACCGGCATATTGTTTCTCCCAGTAATGCCTCCGAGAACATCATCTCTCGAGGCTTAGAATGACCCTTACACGGCGCCGCGGATGATCCGTCCATCTTCCGCTCTCTACGCGTCGCCATGAGGCATTGTACAAACCTACACAAAGAATTCACGTATCCGTTTTTTTCTTCAAATTTGCAAGAGCCGCCCAACGCGGGTCAACCGGCTTCTCTTGCCGGCACGAGCACGACGGGGACCCTTGAAGCTCGCCGCACGTCGGGCACAGACCGGGACAGGACTCTTTGCACAGCGGCTTCATAGGCAGGTCCAGCAGCAACTCCTGCACGATGATCATGGAGACGTCCAGCTCGTCGCCCTCTGCGAAGCACGCATTTGTCTCATCGGGTTCCTGTTCCATCGCCGAGACGGGGACACCGGCGAACCGGGGACGAATAACCAGGTCGAAGTCCGCGTGGCCGTCCATTTGAAATTCGGTCAAGCAGCGTGAGCACTCTACGTAAAAGGTTGCCTGCACCTGCCCTGTCAAGAAGGTACCGGCTTCCTGCTTCACGAGGAGCAGCCCGCCTCGGATCCTTGGGTCTATTCGCACACCTTTGGGTACCGGAATTCCTCCCAGGACTTCCGAAAGTATGTCCTCGGTCCCGGAGAAGTTCAACCGCAGTCCTTCTTCGGTGATGTCGGCTATGGATATTCTCATCGGCACCAACGCCTTTAGCGTCCAAGCATAAACGCAAAGAATATAGGCAACCGGGTGCCGCTGTCAACAAAAAATCACCGAAATTCCGCTAAACTAACCCTAAATACCGCTACTCGCCTTCCCCGGCGGCAAATGCCCCGCCTCTTGTCGCTTCATCCCGGCAACATTCGTAACCGTCCGGCGAATCCGGTGTATAGCCCCCTACCCTCGCTCCACGTCCTGAGACGGCGCTTTCGACCCACTCCG
>JAZDOF010000389.1:0-2082 GCA_043799015.1 Pseudomonadota bacterium
TCTTTCCCACGCAAAGGGCTCCCGCGTCGAGGAGCCTGGTTACACACGAGGCCGACGTTTCCGGGACGTACCTGAAATCGGGACATCCGGCCGTGGTTGGAACTCCGGCCAGATCGATGTTGTCCTTGAGCGCGAACGGTATCCCATACAAAGGAAATTGCTCCGGGTCGCGGCCCGAGCGACGCCATGCCTCTTCAACCGCCCGCGCTTGTTCGAGGACGTCCTCTCGCGGAATCAGAGTGATCCAAATGTTGTCTTGGCACCGGTGGGAGATGCGCCGGTACACCTCGTCGATCACCTCCGCGGGCCGAATATGCCCTTCTCGGAGAAGTTTTCGCAATGCAACGAGATCAAGGCTCTGAATGAGGGCCGGCATGAACTATACCTCCGTATCTACAGCTATGGAGGGGGGGGTGACTGTTTCCCCTCCCCCCGTTTCGGACGGAACTTTGGTCGCTTGATATAGATGGCAGGCCACGAGATGCCCGGCATGGACTTCTCCAAGATTTGGAGCTTGGGATCGGCATGGTTCGTATTCCTTCGGACAACGGCCGGCGAAGCAGCAGATGTGAGGATCGGGATCCACGGGGCTTTGGGGTTCGCCGGGCAGGATCCGGCGTTTTGGAGGAGTGCCGGAAAGGACCGCGTCAACCGACGGTATGGCCTCGACCAACGCCTGCGTGTAGGGATGCAAGGGACGCGTGAACAGTTCGTCCGTGGGCCCGGACTCGACCACTCGACCCAAGTACATCACCAGGGTCCGGTTGCAGAGAAGCCTCACTACGTTGAGATTGTGCGATACGAAGAGATAGCTCATTCCTTTCCTTGCCCGGAGGTCCTGTAACAGCATGAGGATGACGGCCTGCATGGAAACGTCCAGGGCCGACGTGGGTTCGTCCAAGATGAGCAAGCTCGGGTTGACGGCAATCGCACGGGCGATTCCCACCCTGGCCTGCTGCCCGCCGGACAACTGATGTGGAAAACGCGTCAGCAGCTCGGAGGGGATTCCGGCTCTATCCGCGGTACGGGTCACGCGTTCGGTCAGAGCCTTCCCGGAAAGGCATTCCAAGCGGCGCAACGGGTCGGCCACGATGTCGAACACGTTGTATCGGGGATTAAGGCTGTCGGCCGGATCCTGAAATACCACTTGAATGTTGGCTCGGTCCGGATCCCGGGCGAACTGCTTCGCGTTTTTCGATGTAAGATCGCGACCGTGGAGCAGCACCGAACCCGCGGTCGGATCCAGAAGCCGTGCGGAGATCCTGCTCAGCGTTGATTTCCCGCAACCCGACTCTCCCACCAATCCCAGGCTTTCGCCTTCGCATATGTGGAAACTCGCGTTGTTGACCGCGTACAAGCTGGAACGCTTTCCCATCGGAAAGGTCTTGACTACGTTCTTGGCTTCAAACAGCATTTTCACAGGGGCCTCGCACAGGAGACGACGTGACGCGGACCCACCTCAATCGGCTCGAACGCTTCTCGGCACTCCGGTCCGGTGCGCCGGCAACGTTGCAGGAACCGGCAGATGGGAAGCTCCGACCGCAGGTCGGGAATGACCCCGGGAATGGGGGCGAGAGCATGGGTGGATGCGCGAATCAGCCCCGCGGTGTAAGGGTGCCGCGGTTTCCGGAACAGTTCGGCCGCTGGCGCTGTTTCCACCACGTGGCCCGCGTGCATCACGGCGATGCGGTCGCACGATTCACCTGCAAGCGACAGATCATGGGTAATGAGCATCATTGCCATTTGGGTTTCTTCGGACAATTCGCGAATCAGCGACATGACGGCCGCTTGGGTCGTCACGTCCAGACCCGTGGTAGGCTCGTCCGCAATCATCAGCGCGGGGCGGCACGCCAGAGCCATCGCGATCATCACCCGTTGGCACATTCCCCCGGACAGCTCGAAGGGATAGGCTCCGTACCTTCGTTCCGGATCGGTTATCTCGACCTCGGCCAGGGCCGCCAGGGCTCTTCGCTTCAGCTCCTTGCGGGGAAGAGCCGCGTGCCTATCAAGGACGTCCTCCAGATGACGACCAACGGTCCGAATGGGATTCAGCCCCTGTCGAGGATTCTGAAAGATGATGGC
>JAZDOF010000453.1:0-3830 GCA_043799015.1 Pseudomonadota bacterium
CAGCATTTCGTAGAGTATGGCCACGGCCGCTCCCGTCCCGGCATCACCCAGCATCCAAGCAACCACGGGTCCGGCGACGATAGGTCTGGATACCATTATTTGAAGCGCCTGAAACCTATCCAACCACAATATTCCGCCGGCCGTTCCGGCGATCAAGGCTTCGAACAGCATAGGGGTTCACCTTATGAAAGACCCGCCTCGGAGACGGGACACGGAAGCGCAATTATGCCGCGCATATAATTCCACCCCTCTACATAAGACTACAAGGCCCTGAAGGCCCCGGACGGCATATACCAATTCAACGGTCCTCGGACCCGCATGGGGTTGAGATGAAACATCAAAGCGCGGCTTCCACCGATGGGAGGCTTAGAGAGGGAGGTTATCAGACGTTGCCGAAGTATTCGGTCATTTCTATGGGTTTTTCAAAGGGCACGCCCTGTATACTGACCCGCACCCCCGCCTCGACTATGCGACACAATACCCTAATGCTGTCCTCTCCCAGATATACGCTTCGACTTACGCACACGCAATGACCGTCGGTAGTAAGGTTGCCCAGATTCAGGCTGTCAAAGGGGACGCCCGCCAGTTTCAAGCGCAAAGCGTCACGCGGGTTGTTCACCAGGACCATTCTGCGGGTGCCCCCGTTGGTTTCCGGTTGAAGCATGACGGCTATTCTGTCCACGGTATCTATGGTGATGCGAACCGTCCCCGGGGCCGCGGACTGAACGATCATCCTTTGCAAGGGGTCTTCGGCCACGGCATCGTTGGCTACGAGCAACTCCTCCGCCCCGGTGGACGGAAGCCATGCTTCCACCACTTGCCCGTGAATCAGCCGATCATCCACCCTTACCAATACAATTGGCATTATTGCCTCATACCTACTCTTTCCTGAATTTCGGGTTCCTCTTGTCGCTCCGGTCAACGGTACGCTGCCGGAACAATTCACCCGCCAAGTATATGCTTTCTTTTCCCGCGTCGGTTGTCAGTTTGGCCAAGGTGGCCAGATCATGGTTTTCCCGGGAATTTACCGCTTTTATCATCATCGGAAGATTAAGCCCGGTGACCACTTCAACCCTTCCCTCTTCCAAGAAGGACAAAGAAAGGTTGGTTGGGGTTCCGCCGAACAGATCGGTCAGAATTAGGACGCCTCGTCCTCCGTTGATGCATTTGATGGCCTTCCCTATTTGGCCTCTCAGTGCATCCGGGGAAGCCGACGGATCTATGGATACCGCCGAAACCCTTTCTTCGGAGTTCAGTCCTATCAATCGGGCGGTTTCAATAAATTTACCGCCCAGCTCTCCATGAGTCAATATCAATATACCTATCAAGCTTTGTCTCTGCATTAGCGGCTTCTCCCGTTCGGGCATGCCTTCAACCGGCCCTTGCGGGCGAAAGGCTCCTTTGCAGCTCTCGGTGTCTCACTTCCACCTCTCCGAAGCCGCGGTCGACGAGCAGCCCACGGACAAATTCCGCTATTGCTACGGATCGATGGCGCCCTCCGGTACACCCTACCGATATGGTAAGGTAACGTTTACCTTCCTTGATGTAAAGGGGCAAGAGGAACACCAGAATATCTTCCAGTTTTTCAAGAAAAGCCTTTGTTGTGGCCTTCGTCCTAATCCACTCATTAACCTCCGGATCCAACCCGGTCTTTTCCCTCAAGCCCTGCTCGAAATAGGGGTTCGGAAGAAAGCGGACGTCCAGCACGAGGTCCGACTCCAGCGGTAGACCCTTGCCGAAGCCGAATGAATTCACGACCACCTTGATGTCGTCGGTCCCGGACCGGGCGAAGATCTTGCGGATCTCCTCTCTCAGTTGATGCACGGTCAAGTCGGACGTGTCCAGTACCCAGTCCGCTTTCTCTCTTATTTCGCCAAGGGCTTCCCGTTCCCGCCTAAGACCGTCGGAAACACTTCCCGTGAGAGCCATGGGGTGCCGACGTCTCGTTTCACTGTACCGCCTTACGATAACATCGTCCCGGGCATCGAGGAAAAGGACTTCCATCTCGGTACCACCGAGTTTCAGCTCACCGAGCACAGCACTGTATCTAGGAAGAAAATCCCTTTGACGCAGGTCGATGACCAGGGCCAACTTGATCAATCCGCCCCCACGCATGTCCGTAAGCTCAAGGAGTTTGGGAAGTAGATCTACCGGAATATTATCCACGCAGAAATACCCCATGTCTTCGAGCGTGTTGGCGGCAGTGGACTTTCCGGACCCGGAAAGACCGGTAATTATGACCAACATTCGATCATTCACGGCTGTAGTCTGCCATTTCTCATGAATATCCCGGCCAGCAACTCGATGGTCAGCCCGGGGTCCGCACCCGTGGGTAACGGGAGCCGGACTCTGGTTACTCTGCTGCCGAGAAGGTTTTCCAATCCGACATCGGGCTCGGTTCTGCCGGCATCTCGATCGGGTACATACGGTCCCAGGTCGACGATCAGGTCTATGGTGGAAGAGGAAACCGTACGGCCCGGAAAAAGGGAATCCGCCTCGTATATTCCCAGCCCGCGTATTTCTATACGCGGCACCGGTTCCAGTCCCTTGCCTATCAGTCCGTGCTCGCGGTCCTCGGTTACTTCCAGGAGATCGTCGGCCACCAGTTTGTGGCCGCGGTCCATCAGTCTAAGGGCGGCGAAAGATTTACCGACTCCCGAGGGCCCGCGAATCAGCACGCCCACGCCAAGTACGTTTACCAACACGCCCTGAATCTTAGCCGGTCCCATCCATGCATGAATAGCACCTATCGACCCGGTGATCAACCTGGACCACGACTCACACGGTACCCTAACAAGTAAACGTTCACCGCGCCGGCTCGCGGAACCCGGAAAATCAAACCACAAAGGCACCAAGACACGAAGCAAGGTAACCATTCACTTACGAGAGGGAAATTCCAATCTCAACGTGGCGCAGGCTTTCTAGCCTGCGAATTTTATTAGTGCGATCTCGGCAGGCTGGAAAGCCAGCCCCACAAGAGTGAATGGTTGCCGAAGTAAGACTTGAAATGATTGACAAATACCGATTGATTTGCGGATCGTGTCCGCCTGTCGGTGAAAGCGTGTGCTTGGCCTGCAGATGCCTGAAAAATATTAGCCCATGATTTCTTTGTGTCTCTGTGTCTTGTGGTTCATTCTTCACCCATCGTGGTGAACGATCACCCTAACAATATGGACCCAGGTGCCGGGTCGGGTCGGCCTTCAGAAAAAAGGGTTGACAGGAGGCCCAACATATGGCAATTCATATATATCAATGTTTCACGCCAAGCGCGGAGGTCCCATGAAAAAGACTCTACCCATTCTCGCCGCCCTCATCGGGTTGGCCCTGATGCCGGCCCACACGGGCCGCCTTTTAGCGCAGGGAGCCGATCTGGGGGCTGCGGCAAACATATTCACGCTATCGCAGCCTTACACAGTGCCTGATATGACTCTGAAGAATTCGGCCGGTCAAAACGTGTCCCTTTCGGATTTCCGGGGCAGGGTGGTTCTGCTTCATTTCTGGTCCATTAATTGTCCCGCGTGCAAGATTGATGAGCCGCGTTTGCAGTCGCTGAAACAGACTTTCGGACCGGGCGGACTCGAGATCCTCGGCGTGAATTTGGTGGACCCGCCGGCGATGGTTGCAGGGCACGCGACACAGCATAAGATGGCTTTCCCCGCGCTTGTGGACGCAGGAGCGGGCTTTTCGCTCAAAGTGGTGAGCATGGGCGGCAAGAACACGGCTTTTCTTGTGAATCCGGCCAAAGAGGCCATTCTGGAGGTCCCGGGCTTTCCCACCACCTACATCATCGACTGTTCCGGAAAGGCGGTTGGATACAGCGTGGGGGCCGC
>JAZDOF010000461.1:0-2221 GCA_043799015.1 Pseudomonadota bacterium
CGGAAAAAACAGTGGGGGCCATCTCATGAACCCGCGAAATTTTCGAGGAATGATCGTGCCGCGATTTTCACCCGGCCGGCCATATACCGGTTGCCGAAAGTTTTGTCCGATAAAGCCAAATCCCCCCCACCCCCCCTTTACCGGGAGCCCGGTAAAGGGGAGTTGAGAGGGTTTGAGTGTTTCCGACGTCACCCCGTCTCGAACACAACTTGTATCACTTGCCGTAGCACCCCATCCCGGGCATCATTGCCCACCCGGGCCGGCAGTGCCGGCCACCTTTCCCGAACCCGCCGCTTTGAACACCACCGCGTCGAAACCGCTCTTTCTGATGTCCGCAGCAGCTAGGGGCGCCTTGAGGGTTCGGCCGGCAAGCCAAATCCCTGTCTGGTCTTTGTAATGCTTCGAGAAGAAGTGCGCGGAGATCCCCAACGGGCTGATACCGTATCCCTGCGGAGTTTCCGTCATGTCCGCGATATACCGGAGGGTCACCGCATCGGACACACGGAATGGCTGTGCGGACGACCAACCGGCCAAGTCTACGGTATCGGCCGATCCTGATACCGGAAAAGGCCCCACATCGTACAGCAATTCAAGGAACTTCGATCGCCCGGCCAGCGGGTGAGGGAACTCGCATGCGTGAATCGATCCCCAGGTCCATTTGGCAACATCCGCTCCCATGAGTCCCCGGCCCCGTGAGATGCCTTCCCTGAAACTTTTTCGTATGGCCTTTTCCGGGCCTTCACCCTCAAGCCAATCAGTACGGCCTTCCACGATTATTTTGTGAACGGTCGCGTTCAGGATCGGCGCATAGCCCGTAAAGCCTGCGTATAGGTTGTCGCCGAGGCGAGAGCGGAACAACTCTTCAACCAATGCCTGGTAAACAAGCCCGAACACCGCGGCCGGCGCGGACTGGGAATTCATGGCGTAATCCCATTGCGAAAGCAAACGGAAGCCCTGCTCTTCGGATTCGTCCTTACCCGGTAACTCTTTGACCGCCTTCAGGATTACCGGTGACAGTTCCTTTCCTTGTTGAGAAAAACAATCCGTCTGGATCTTCTGAAAGCTCTCGCGAAAGTGCTCCCGATTTCCCGCGAGCAGCTCGGTTATGCGTGCGGTCCTGCCGTCACGGCCCCAGTAGCAGCCCATGAAAAAGCCGGTTTCCCTGCCAGGCGGACTTCCGTCCGTTGCCGCGGTCCTTCCTTCAACCGGATTTCGCACCGAGGGCAAATCATCGAAAGGAACAAATCCCCGCCAGTCGTGGACCCCCGTCCATGCGGGCACGGGTGCGGCTCCATCGCTTTCGGGCGCTCGTACAGGAACTCGACCGGCGAGCTGAGTCCCCATATTGCCCTCGTTGTCGGCCCAGACCACCTGCAGGGACGGCGATACGAGAAAACGCAGGGACTTCACCAATTGGTCCCCGTTTCGTGCGCGATTCACTCCGTACAATGCCTGAAACACACCCTGTCCCGCCCGGCCCGTCCAGTTTAGCGATATGGCCTTGCCGTCCGCGGGTTGGGACACCAAGGGTCCGACTTCCGTCGTCAGGATGGTCCGGGATTCGGACGAGGCCCCTCGAATGCGATAGGTCTCCTGATGCTTCGTGAGGTTCTTCCACCTGTCCACTCGCCAATATCGGACCGGCGGCGTTCCGTCCAAGGCTTCCACGAAAAGGTCCGCATCGTCCACCGATGATGACGTTGCCGCCCAGCCCACGTTCACGTTCGTTCCGGCAAGGGCAACCGGACATCCCGGCAAAAATGCGCCGGACAAGTGAAAATCCCCGGCCGTCAGCCTTGCCCAATACCAGAAGCCGGGCGCTGAAACGGACTGATTGAGCGTGCATGCGGTCATGGGCCGGCCGCTCTGCGTTTGGGAGCCTGAAACGGCCCAAACGGCCCCGCCTCTCAAGCCGGGGACCCTGAAAGGCGCGCGGCGATCGGCCAACCCTTGAATCATCAAGGACTCCGGACGGAACCACCCAAGGTCCGTCAACCCCAGGTCCGGCGCAACGGCAGGATCGGTGGGCCACAAAACTCGAGCTCGTTCCTTCCCCAGGCGTGCCAGGATGCTCAGCATGACGGGATCAACCCGAGCCGCGGGGGAACTCTCCCATGCCATGGCCCTCCAAAGCCCCAAGACATCGTCCTCGGTAAAAGGTTCGGGCCGGTATTCGAGTAAGGAAAACTCCACGGGCAACTTGCCGGAATGGGTGGAAAGG
>JAZDOF010000464.1:0-6576 GCA_043799015.1 Pseudomonadota bacterium
CCTACCTCGCCGCAAATACAGAGCGAATTGAACCTGGGCTTGGGCAGGTCCTTGGAGGCTACGAACGCAGCGAGTTCCAACGCCAAATGGTTTCCTTTGCATGGCAAAAACGTCTCGAACGTCATCGTCCGGTCCGGTTCGGCCGTAATGACGACTTGAAACTCCTCGTAACAGCCCAGCCCTCTACTTCGTCGGTAGAGTTCGATGCGCCGAGCGGTCTTTTCATCCACCAAGCCCTTTAGGACGCTTACCCTCAAGAACTCCGGCAGGCCGTTGAGGGGAAGGGGAGTTTCGCTGCTCATGGCCTCCTCGTCTATTCGAGCCCCGCGGCGAGGCGCCCGGCGCTCATGGAAACCGCCCCAAGGGTGGCTTCCTTACCTGCCACCACCATCACGCAGTCGCCGGTCTGCAGGCGCACCAAGACCACGGTCCCCAGCGCGTCTACCAGAAATACTTTGCTCAGGTCGGCCCTGGGATGGGATTTCAGAAGGTGAACGGCCAATGACCGAAGAGCCTCGACGCCGTCCGGCGTTCCTGTTCGGCTGTCCGCGGCCGCCCTCAAATTGCCCTCGTTGGAGATCACGCACGCGTGGAGGATATGCTCGCCCGCGGCGGTAAACTCCGCCAGTCTTCTTGCAAGGACTCGGTCCTTGGCATCCGCACGTGGGGTATCCGCAGTCATTTTCTTCTGCTCGGCCTCCTTTAATTCATCATGGAGTTTGAGCGCCTGCATAACGGCTCGGTGGAGGTCGAGTTCTATGGTCTTGGCCGGGGGCGCCACGTCGCCCACAAACTCGAACGTAGCCTGCCGCCAGTCCACGATGCGAACCAAGGCGTCCATGGCCTGCGCGTCGCCTTCTACCGCATGCACCAGGGCTCCTTTGTCGTAATAAAGATGAGCTTCCGCGTCCTTGGCCGTTATCACCAGTTCACCGGACTTGCGACCGGCACGGGGAAACTGAAGCAGATCTATGATTCCCATGTCGGCGAGCGTACCTTTTAGGCCCATATCGGCCTCCACAATCAATGTTGGGGTCTATAGACCCGGCATTAGGCTGGATAAGGGTCCGCCACGACCCATTCGTTACACCGGGAAAACCAACCCACAAAGTCACCAAGACACAAAGGAAGATGGGAACCGTTATACGGGATCCGATTCAGGCGCAAACCAGGTCCGCCGATAGGCGCTGCACGAGCCTTTGGTTTCTTTGTGACTTGGTGTCGTCGTGGTTCATTCTTTCCCCGTTGCGGTGAACGATTACCAGGTTGGTATTGGAAAGGGCCGTCGAATGGACGCCGGCCGGTATCGCTCAGAGTCGGAACTTCTCGATCACCAGACGGGAGGCCATCCGAATGGTCTCCATTACCCCCGTCCCCTTTACGGCTATCGCTTCAAGGGCCGGGGTACCATTGAGACCAAACTGCTCCTCCAGTGTCCCCACCGGTAGGATGTCTTCCATGTCGCGCTTATTATATTGAAGAACCAACGGAAATTCATCCCATTCATGGCCGAAGCCCGCAATGTTTTCCCGAAGCCCGCAAAAACTCTCAACGTTTTCTTCAAGCTTTGACGCTTGAGAGTCCGCCACGAACACCACCCCGTCCGCGCCTTCGAGTATCAGCCGGCGGCTCGCCTCGTAATATACCTGCCCCGGAACCGTATACATGTTGAACCGGATGGCATAGCCTTCGACCCGCCCCAATTCAAGGGGAAAAAAGTCGAAGAAAAGCGTTCGTTCCTGCTCGGTATCCAAGACGATCATGTCGCCTCGACGTTCGTCATCGAGCATCCTATGGATGTACCTGAGATTTGTGGTCTTTCCGCTAAGTCCGGGGCCATAGTACACGATTTTGAACGACAATTCCTTTTCGCCGTAATTTATGTGCGGCATCAGATTCTTCCCTATTTCGGTTGGAAAATCCGGTCAATGAGATTGAGCGCGTATTCCCTGAACTGGGGCGTGCTTATGGGTTCGTGCGGTACTTCGAGCATGGATTCCAGCCGAAAGGCTTCCGAAAGCCTTTCGGACGCGCGCCTGGCCTCGTACCTCACAAGGCCTATGCGCTGGTAATCCTCGAAAATGATCACCATCATTCGTGAATCCTGTATCAAGCTGATATGAATGTGGCGGTTTTCACCCTGCTGTAGAAGTATGGAAAACTGGTTCTCGCCCACCATCCGGGCCACTTCCTTGGTTGCCGAAAACATTCCCGCAACCAGAGCCGCCATGGCCGTAGTGTTCAGGTAGGAAACGTCTCCCGCCTCCGCCACGGCAACGCCTTCCTTGGTAACGACAAGCGCCGTGAGGGACCCGGATTTTGTTATAAGGTCCAACAGCGCTTCCTGCGCGGTTGCTCTTACCGACAGGGTACCTTCAGCCATTACTCATCTCCTAAATATAATCTCTTATTACGGTAGACAAAGGTTTAGTCGTTTTCCGGGGTCCTTACCCGACGACCTGTCTCAAGCTTGGAAGGGGGTTAACGGAACCGACTTTCGGCACGCTCTGCGTACCGGTGCCACAAAGGGACCCCGCCGCGTTAGCGAGCCAAATACGAACAAAACGCTATGCCGGACGATGTCCCTTGCCTGAGGCCCCGCGCTTTTCGATATGTCCCGACCCTTACTCTTGTAGTGGTATGGAGGGGGAATGGCGGGATGAACAGCCGGCCTTCGGATTAATTGTTCCCATTCCCCGGGTTGGCCCGCAGGCGATAATCATTGTGCCGGCGGCCGATTCGTCACATCCCTGATCTCGTCGCGTCTTCGAGCGGCCTCGAACAATACGAAATCCCCCGGCTTATTTATCGTCGCCCGCTCGGGGTCACGCCACGGCAGCGTGGCAAAACTGCCGCCGCTGGAACAAAGACAACGGTAAAGGGCCTCCTCCCCCTCGCAGGAGCCACAGGTGGCATGAAGTATTTCTCCTTTGTCCACAAACACACACCCACGAGCGCCGTCATGCCCGACAATTTCCAGTACCGTTCGTTTTCCGCTCAGGATGGTCAGTTGGAGGTAATCAAGTATGTCGATCTCGGCAATGTTGCCCGTAAACGAATTGGATACGTCGCTGGAATTCATAATATCCATGAGCAGTTCGGGGTCTACCGGCTTCTCCAGGAAATATATGGCCCCTCTTCGCAGACAGTACCTTCGCATCTCGGGGCTGGCAAACGCGGTCATGACGATTACCCGCGTGCTCGGACGATTCAGGCATATCCACTCTATCAGGGCCAATCCCCCCATCCTGGGCATCCTGATGTCGGTCAACACAAAGTCGAACCCTCTGGTTTCAAGTATTGTTCGGGCTTCTTCTCCGTCGCCGCAAGCCGTTACCGCAAAGCCGGAACGAGTAAAACGACGACCCAAGGCCCAGGCCACATCGGGGTCGTCGTCCACCAACATTACCGTCTTTTTCACATTATCCATCGATCGCCCTTCCGTTCGATCCGCTCGTGCCGATCATCTTTGCGGCTTCCACGATCATGCGGCACAGCCGATCACCGTAATCCTTGGAGTGGTTCCGTACGGCAGTCGGGTCCTCGGCATCAGCCGTCAAATCGGCCTGAAAGGCCCTGATCCCCGCCATTAAGCCGGCCAAGCAGTTCTTGAGCCGATGGCCGTCAAATTTGGGGGGCTCTTCGTCCGTGCCCTCGGAGCGGGCATCCGTTGCGAGTGCCGGCACGCACTTCCGAGGGCTTACCAACCACCTCACCAGCCCGATAAGGTCCCGAGGCTCATAAGGCTTGGATAGGAACGACCACGACGCGTCGATTTCCATGGCCGAAGGTTCTACGCCGCTGGTGACGATAACCTTTAGGCCGGAAAACCGCTCTCTCATCTCACGGGCCAACAGGAACCCATCTCCGTCCGGCAGGTCCACATCCACGATCAGAACATCGGGAACCTTTTCGTCAAACGCACTGCGGGCTTGGAGACAGGATTCGGCCAAACAGATAACGGCACCGGGAATGCCGTTCGATATGTATTGTGTGACTACACTTGCCACATCCTTATTGTCTTCAACTATTAGAACTGCGGTCATTGGGCCTCGTACCGGAATCCGCCCCCCGGGGATTGCCGAGCCGACGGCGTTCCCGGATTGCGTGTTCCATCGGTAAACCGTAGTCCTTCCGCTACCACCTTGGTCCAACCCGGTTTCCGTCTTAGCATATGGGAGTTTCCAGCATTTTTCAAGAGGACAATCGCGAGTATGGCCGTGGCAGGCCCCTTGTACGGCTTCCCATGCGGGTTGGTAACTTTATCTTTACCCCGACACCCTACACACGTTCATCGCGGTTACTGAGAGCCATTATCCGAAACAGCCAAATCCCTCCCCCAACCCCCTTATCAAACATCACACTACGAGATGTCCTTTCCTGTGGGCCGGCGCTACAAGAGCACGGGTCCCCGAGTTGAACTCCAGGAAATCTTTTTCGATGCCGTCGCTGAAGATTACGCCGTTCTCCGGCGTCTGAGAAATAAGGATGAGCGGGTCCTCTCTAGTGATTTTTCCGAAAACCAGAGACGTCGAAGACGTCCTGCTCGGAAAAGGTTCGCGGACGGTGAAGTAGAGGTAATCGGCGTCCCAGGCAAACGTTCCCAATCCTTGAGGCGGTAAATCGGACCCTGTGACTGCTCCGGCTATTGCCGTCGCTCCCCGAAGCAGACTCGTGAACCATCCGGTGGACCCCAGCCCCGTGGACACGATGATTCCGCTCGATGAATGCTGTTCCCGTTTTCCCCCGACATCTATGGCGTACCTTGCCGAGACGTGTGATTTGACCCCGATGAAAAGATCATTCACTGCGTGCAGTTCCTGGCCCGTGTTAAGTTCCGCCTTGGCCATCGTGACTTCTTTGATGGGACGTCGCCCCCGGACAACCTCCGGAACCACCTTCTTGAGATCTCCCACCTTGAAGGGAAGAAGCTTACCGTCCCATCTCCCGGGGTCGGGATTGACTCCTATTATGGGTCGTTCCGAGGAATATTTCACCGTGTTTGCCACCAAGCCGTCCTGCCCCAAGACCACTATAACGTCATCCCTACCGAAGATGAAGTTGGGCAGGAAAGCCCTGTCGATAACGTGAACGCGCCCGAATCGGCCCAAACTCGATTCCGCTTTGGTGCGCGCTTTGCCGTATTGGGTGTGTTCCGTCAGGTAGTCATCGAAGTTCGCGCCCAGGTGTTCCACGTAGAACCTGGCTTGGCCGATCGTGTTATGGCGAACGACAAGGTCGTCCAGACGGGTCTTCCTGGTAACGAGTATGATCTTGGTATCGGTCGAACGGTCCACGGCATAATCTCTGATAGATGGTTCAACAATTTTGGATCTATGTCTTGAGCAACCGGCTCAACAACTCCGGCGACACATTTAGTTCGCCTATCTTTTCCGCACGCTCCGCCAACCCCTGAAACGCCATGGCCACCAATTGGTCGGGCTGCATCCCCACGCCGGCGAGGGCCTGGATCACCTTCGCGTCCACCTTCTCGAGTGCTTTCATGGCCACGGCAATACCGTAGGCCTTGGCCTCCGCCTCGTCCTTCATGTTTTGAACCGACAGGGCCGTGAGTTGCCTTTTCTTCTCCTCCAGCAGGGTCCTGAAGACCATTTCGGCTTCCCGCAATTCGTGTTCCTTTTCCTGCACCGCCCTCTTGGCGTCCATTTTCGCTTCTTCGATTTGTCGCTTCTTATTCTCCACCGCTATTTCGGTGTTCAGCTCGTTTTCTCGAATGGACCGCTCCTGTTCTACGGCCGAGTTTCGCCTCGCGTATATGGCCTCGTCCGCCTCACGGAGCAGCCTTTCCCGAGCCTGGGCCTCCAATGCCCGAGCCGTCTCCGGATTCGGCTTGATTGCGAGGATCGACAGCCCCAGGATCTCGATTCCTAGAGCCATGATCTCGGTGGACCCCATCAAGCCGTCCATTACCTTACGGGACAGGTCGTCGGAGGCCCGCAAGGCTTCCTTGAGAAGCAACCCCCTCAATTCGGCCCGAGTCAACACCTTGACAAGATTGATAACTCTTTGGGGAAGTTTTTCGGGGTCATCGGACGCGTGCATCCGAGTCCTTGCATCGAGGCTGAAGTCAAGAAGCTTCGAGACTTTTTCGGGGTTCGTGATCCGATAGGTGACCTGACCTTGGATGGTGATTTCCTGAAAATCCGACGTAACCTCCTCGAAGATGAAGGGTGCCTCTCCGGCCGCCAAGGGCACCGCTACCAGCGATGCCGTCGGGGCATAGTAAAAGAACGACAATCCGGTTCCCTCTCTAAGGAGCTTGTCGTCTTTGTACAGGAAGAGATAAGTGGTGGGCTGCACCTTGATGAATCGGATCCCGAACATGGCATCCCCCGGCGGGTGGACTGGTGGCGCCGACGGCAAGAAGCCGCCTCAAAAAACAATCATCCGATACCGACCGTAACACGATGTGCCCCAAAGCGGGGTTCAAGAAAATCAAACCACAAAGTCACAAAGACACGAAGAAATCAGATGTGGTTTCTCTTGTAGCCCAGGCCGAAACTTTTGTCCTTTTCACGCGTCCTCACCCTGTGTCCCTCTCCAAGTTTGGAAAGG
>JAZDOF010000448.1:0-3083 GCA_043799015.1 Pseudomonadota bacterium
GTGCCCCCGCCGTGAACCGTTTCCACTATTCCCTGGAGCTCCAATTGCTGAATGGCCTCACGGATGGAGGGCCGGCTTACTCCCATCTGTTCGGCCAGTTCTCGCTCCGCAGGCAGTCGGCTCCCGACCCTAAGCACGCCGTCGCTGATGGCTTTCTTTAGTTGATTTGCGACCTTATGGGAGATGCGCTCCAGCCGGATGGGTTGAAAGAGGTTTTCAGGGGGTGTCTTTACTCTTTGGGCCATTATTAATGCTTAGTGGAAGGACATGAGGTTGTCAAGATTATAGTCCGTATCGATAAAAAAATGACTTGACAATCCTTCGTCGCAGGTGATTAATTGGTCTTACCACTCCACACATACAAGGGCTCCCCCCACATGACTACGCCTCTCGTCAACAAGCTTCGGGATTTGATCGGCAAGGGCAAAGTCTTGGCATCCGACGCGGAGTTGCTCTGCTACTCGTACGATTCCACACCCCTCGTTTCCCACAGACCGGATGTGATCGCGCGCGTCTCAAGCGAGGAAGACATCCGACTGGTTCTGGAATTTGCGACCCAAGAAGGTGTTCCCGTAACAACGCGCGGCAGCGGGACCGGTTTAAGCGGTGGATCGATCCCCGTACACGGCGGCATTGTGCTTCTCACCACGGGGATGAACCGCATCCTGGAGATCGACGCGGACGACCTCTCCGTAACGGTCGAGCCGGGTGTAATCACCGCGGACTTGCACGCGGCGGTTGAAGCCCTTGGACTGTTCTACCCGCCTGATCCCGGCAGCATGAAGATCTCCACAATAGGGGGAAACGTCGCTGAGAACGCCGGCGGGTTGCGCGGACTCAAGTACGGGGTCACGGGGGATTACCTGCTGTCTCTGGACACCTTCCTCGTCGACGGATCGAAGGTGCGGTACGGGACGAAGTGCGTCAAGGACGTCGCCGGGTACAACGTGGTCAAGTTCTTGGCCGGAACCGAGGGCACAATCGGTATTTTCTCCAAGATTGTTCTCAAACTGATCCCAAAGCCTCAGACAAAGCAAACATTCCTCGCCTTGTACGACGACATTGTGGACGCGGCGCGCACGGTTTCCGCCATCATATCCCGCAAGGTCATCCCTTCCACCCTTGAGCTGATGGATTCGGTGACGATCAACTGTGTCGAGGATCATGTGGGCATTGGTCTGCCGCGGGATGTGGAAGCGCTGCTTCTTATAGAGGCGGACGGGCACCCCGAGGTGGTGCGGGAAGAGGCGGCAATCATTCGGGAAGCCTGCACGACTAACCGGGCCCGCACTTTAAGGGTCGCAGCGGATGCCAAGGAATCGGAAGAACTGTTTACGGCCCGCAGGAATGCCTTGACTTCCCTGGCCCGGGTAAGGCCCACGACGATCCTGGAGGACGTTACCGTGCCGCGCCCCGCAATTCCCGAGATGATGGTGACGATCAAACAGGCCGCCCAAGAGTACGGCATCAAAATCGGAACATTCGGCCACGCGGGTGACGGCAATCTCCACCCCACCTGTCTCACGGACGAGCGGGACAAGGACGAAATCCATCGTGTGGAACTCGCTTATGATGTGATTTTCGACAAAGCGATTGCGCTTGGCGGCACGATCTCCGGCGAGCACGGAATAGGGATCGGCAAAATGAAATACTTGCCTAGAATGGTCGGTCCCAAGGCCATTGAAGTTATGAAGCGTATCAAACGCGCATTCGATCCCGACGGTCGCCTCAATCCCGGTAAGATCTTCTCCAACGATGCGGAGTAGACAAATGTCGGAACACATTGACGCCGAAAACCTCGCGAAGTCCATGGCCGAACTCGACATCCATGATTACGGCGATGTTCTTCAGTGCATGCGATGCGGCATGTGTCTTCCCACTTGTCCCACGTATCGTACTGACGGCATCGAGACCCAATCGCCCCGGGGTCGCGTGGCTATGATAAAGGCGGTGATCAACGGAATTCTCGCCCCTACCGAGGAATTCGTCCAACACATGTATCACTGCCTGGACTGCCGCAACTGCCAAACCGTATGTCCGGCAGGAGTAAAAGCAGGCGAACTTGTCCTCGAGGCCCGTCACAGGATCGAGCAACACACACCCCAATCTTTTCTGAAACGTTTCATGCTCGAATCGGCCATCCGTGATCAGAAGAAACTCTCGCTGTACCTGGCTCCTTTGCGGCTCTACCAAAAGATCGGCCTTCAGGGTCTCGTTCGCAAATCTCACATCTTGGGATTGTTGTCCTCAGACCTGGAATTCATGGAGTCCCTTCTCCCGGATCTGCCGTCGAGACCGTTGACGGACACCATACCGGAAGTGATACCCGCGTTGGGGAAAGAAAAGGGCAGGATCGGTTTCTTCCTCGGATGTGCGATGAACTTGGTCTTCGCGGACATAAGTCGAGACACGATCTACGTTCTTACTCGCGCGGGGTATACCGTGATTGCCCCGAAGCATCAGCAATGCTGCGGCACCCCCAACATAGCGGAAGGTGAGCGGAAAACGTACCGAGAAATGGCCGAACACAACATCGCGTTGTTTGCGCCCCTGGAGGTGGAAGCAATCGTTTGTGATTGCGCGGCTTGCGGCATGGAACTCAAAGCGTACAGGGAAACCATGTCGCCTGTGTCACGGATTGCCCATGCGGCCGAGTCGTTTTCGGCCAAGGTTAGGGATATCTCGGAATTTCTCGTTTCCGCATTTGGTCCTGAGACCCGTTTCGGGGCCATCCCGGAAAAAGTGTGTTTCCATGATCCATGCCACCTGCGCCATGGGCAGAAGCTTGTTGCACCCCAACGAACCCTGTTACGGCGCATTCCCGAATTGGTCCTAAGCGATATTCCTGATGAAGGACAGTGTTGCGGGTCGGCGGGGATCTACAATATCACGCATCGGGAACGCTCCATGAAGATCCTTGAGGCAAAGGTTGAGGCTATAGAAAGAACCGGAGCGGAACGTGTGGTGACCTCCAATCCCGGGTGCCATATGCAGCTCCGGTACGCGAAAGATCGCGGAAACAAGGTATGGTCCCTGTCCCACATATCGCAGGTCCTTCGGCTCTCCCTGGAACGAGGGGCGGA
>JAZDOF010000486.1:0-2728 GCA_043799015.1 Pseudomonadota bacterium
GGCACCGGCGAGCAGGACAGGGTCGGTGTGGCCGAACTGGCCGTAATAAAAGCGTATGTGAAGTATCGTGACCGTATATGCTTCGAGCGGTACGGAATGCCCTATAATGAAATGAAGGATCAAGATAAACGGGATCTTATCGAAGAGGATACCCGGCGTAACAAAGCCGGCCTAATAGGCTCCGTGATGGTCTCCGACGCCTTTTTCCCGTTCCGGGACGGCGTGGACGTGGGCATAAGGGAGGGCGTGTCGGCGATAGTCCACCCCGGCGGCTCGGACCGGGACTTTGAATCCATCGAGGCCTGCAACGAAGCAAATCCCAAGGTGACCATGACGTTCACCCACCAACGAGCGTTCAAGCACTAGCAGGGAGGTTCTCGTGACGACGGCATCGGTCGTTATTGGGATGGTATTGGCCGCTATGGTCATGCCGGTCGGGTCTTACGCCGCAGAACCGCCGCCGGACCCCGACCGACGAATAGCGGAAGCCGATCGGGTGCTCACGGAGTCCATATCCATGCCGGATGGCGGGCTCCCGACGGACCTGGTACGACGATGCAGGGGGATTGCCATATTCCCCGGCTTCATAAAGGCGGGAGTAGTGGTGGGAGTTAGTTTCGGGAACGGGGTGCTGGTGCGGAAGGATGAAAAGACCGGCAGATGGAGCAAACCGGCTTTCTTCGCTATTCGTGGCGGCAGTATAGGGCTCCAGGCCGGAGCACAGTCCGTCGACCTGGTGCTCTTGTTCATGACCGAAGAGGCCATTGAACGGATGCTGGAAGATCAATACCGGCTCGGTGCGGACCTGGCCGTAGCCGCGGGCCCGGTGGGGAGAGACGCTTCCGCCGGGACCGACTCCCGCTTCATGTCGGGGGTTCTATCCTATTCCAGGGCAAAAGGGCTGTTCGCAGGAGTGTCGTTGGAAGGCGCGGTCATCGAGCCGGATAGGGATGCCAACTTCGTCTATCACGGCAAAGGAGTGACGGCTCAAGACGTCTTCTATGAAGGGGGCGGGCGATTGACGGAGGCGAGTCGAAGATTACTCGATTCTCTGGAAAAAATATCGGGACCGCGCACCGAAGGAGCGACCACGGCGCCCTAATGAAGATCAAGGGTCGACGCATCCGTGAAAGCCTTTCGGACAGTTCGGACAAGCTCAGAGACTCAGCTGATCTGTTGCCTAATTGATACAAAAATGATATCATACCATACAGATCATGGCATTTTACAATAATTGGTCGTAGGCATTTGTGTTAAACAGCCGAGAGTTCCGGATTTATATATCTCACATGAACTGCCGCAAACTTCCTTTCTACACCACAAGAATCCGGGGCGTGGGAGGGACCGTAACGTGTGGTGCGGCCCCGGATCGAGCGATAACGATTCATGAGCCGAGGATGACGTAATGAACTCACGATTGCGGCTATGGCCGGTGATTCTGTTGACGGTCCTCGCTGTAGGCTTGGGACCGGCCACGGCCTCAGCCGATTTCTTGAAATACCTCACCGAAGGCCCCAGACTTAGGATTCTAAAGGGCCGGCAGGTCTTGGAGCTGCTCGTTAACGGCATGAGAATGAAAAGCTACCGAGTATGCATGGGGTTGGAGCCCAGCGGGCCGAAAAACGTCGTAGGCGACCTGAAGACCCCTGAAGGCGAGTACTTCATCTGTCTGAAAAACACGGAAAGCAGCTTCCACAAATTCCTCGGCATCAGCTACCCCGGAGAGCGGGACGCTCAGCGGGCCTATGAAGCGGGGATGATATCCCGGGATACGCGCGATCTGGTCGTGCGCTGCTCCGCGGGCGGGAAAAGGCCCCCTTGGGATACCAGGCTCGGCGGATGGGTGGGCATACACGGCTATCCCACGGAGGAAAACCACCGCATGTGGGTGGCGTTACTGTTTCCGAAGCCCCACAACTGGACCGATGGCTGCATTGCAATGTGGAATTATGAGATAGACGAAATCTGGCCGATGGTTAACGTGGGCACCCCCGTGACCATACTGCCTTGACCGGGAGTCGGGGTGTGGGCCGAATCCGCCGGTCCGCCCGAGAATTGCCTTCCCGCCGAAGAAGCATGCCGCTGCCCGGCGCCCATGCGCGGTGGGCCCCCTCCCCCCGACCGACCCTTGGGCGGCACGGACCGTGGGACCTTCCAGCTTCTTATGATGCGTCCGTCTTACCCCCGTCGGCCTTCGGCGCCCTTCCCTTTTCTTCGTCCTTCCCGGTCTGTTCAAGGTATCGTTCCGCTTGCTCGATCAGCCTCTTCAGATCAGGACCGGGTAAGGAGTGCAGGTAGTCTATCTCGTTCTGTATGTCTCTCAGGATGTTGGCCAGCTTGGCCTGTCGCTCCTCGACCTGGACCAAGATGGATGCGGCCTGAAGAGATCGCATGGAAGAGGAGGAGCCGAGGACCCGATCCCGGATGAGAAACCAGATACCCACCGGAAAAGAAGCAACTATGATAACGAGCAATACGACGATGACCCGGAGGAGTCCCATAAGCTCATCGCCGAACATCTTGTTGTCGTACGTACGGGTCTCGGTTTTTATACCTGTAGTCTCAACGTTGCGGAGTATTTTTTCCAATCTGTCCAGAAAGTCGTTGTACGCATCTTCCGTCGGAGAAGCTCCATCCTTGCCCGCAGAGGTAAGGGCTTGCTCTCTTAGGGGAGGTCCTGCGGCCCTGTCGGGCGAGTTGTCGGCCGTGGCGATCAACTTCCCGGAAG
>JAZDOF010000454.1:0-12377 GCA_043799015.1 Pseudomonadota bacterium
CCCGCCCCTACGTTACCTTGGTTCCGCCGGGCCGGCTTTGCCCCAAAATTCAAGGAGCGTCACTATTACTCCGCGGCGGCAGCCTCGCCCGCGGGTTCCTCGGACTTGGGTGCCTGACAAATGGCCAGCGCCAGATCCAGGCCGTCTTGGACCTTCACACCCTCGGGGAGAGTCAGGTTGCTCACGTGCAGGGCGTGTCCGAGATCCAGATCGGCGATATCCACTTTGATGGTATCCGGGATGCTGTCCGGTAGGCATGAAATGGTAAGCTCCCGGGATACGATCTGGAAAGTGCCGCCTTTTTCAACCCCAATGGATTTGCCGAAAAACTCGAGGGGCACCGTCACTTCGATGGCCTCGTCCTTGAAGACTTCTATAAAGTCGATATGAATAAGCTGCGTATCCAGGGGGTTGATCTGCCGGGACTTCAAGAGCGCCGTCTTTCGAGCGGTCTCCGTGTCGTCGTTAATGACCAGTTCAAACAGAAAATTGGCTCCGCCCTGGTCTCCCATGGCCTTCTTGATGGTATATGCGTCAACGGTAAGGGCAATGGGCTCGCTCCTTTTACCGTAGAAGATCGCCGGTACCTTGCCTGCTTGTCTCAATCTGCGGCACGGACCTTTGCCGGTCCCCGTGCGCCGATCAACCTCCAAAGTTATCCTGTTCATGTGGTCCTCCGGCACGGGGTCGGCCCCGGCCTCAATAAGGTGTCGCCTCGTTAATCTTGCGGAAAAAGTTCCGATAATGAGGTTTCTCTGTGAATTCTGCCGATGGCTTCTCCAAGCATCGGTGCCGCGGACTGAACGACCAGTTTGGGACAAATTTTTTGTTTGTCCTCGGTAGGGATCGTGTCCGTGACGTACAGCTTCTCGATGCAGGAGTCGTTTATCTTCCTGATGGCCTCACCCGACAAGACGGGATGGATACAGCTTGCGCAAACACGTTTGGCCCCTGCGTGCTGTAAAGCGGCAGCCGCCTTGACCAAGGTGCCGGCGGTGTCGACCATGTCGTCCAGGATGATTACGTCCTTGTCGGTAACGTCTCCGATTACATGCATGACTTCGGCAACGTTGGGCTTGGTGCGCCTCTTGTCGATTACGGCAAGGCTTGCACCCAGGCGTTTGGCAAAATGCCTGGCACGCTCGACGCCCCCGGCATCAGGGGATACCACGGCGCATCGCGAGGTATCGAAGTATTCCCGCAAGGATTCCGCCATCATCGGCCCGGCATACAAGTTGTCCACGGGAATATCGAAGAAGCCCTGGATTTGGCCCGCGTGCAGGTCGATGGTAAGCACGCGATTGGCTCCCGCCGTGGTGATGATGTCCGCGATGAGCTTGGCGGAGATGGGGGCTCGACTGGCAACCTTGCGGTCCTGCCTGGCATACCCGTAATAGGGTATTACCGCGGTGATTCGCCCCGCGGATGCACGTTTCAGTGCGTCGATCATGATCAACAATTCCATTATGTTATCGTTGACCGGGCTGCAAGTGGATTGTATGACGAAAACGTCCATGCCTCGGACGTTCTCCCTGAATTCGACCTGTATTTCGCCGTCGCTGAAATGAGACACCATGGCTGCGCCCAAGGGTATGCCCATGTACCTGGTGATGGATTCGGCGAAATTGGTATTTGAGTTACCGGTGAAGACCTTAAGACCGACGCGCATAACGGACCCTCGCACAACCGTCCGTATTTTCTATAAAAACGATTATTTTATCCTTGCCTCCCCGTGGTGTCAATATATTTCTCGCTGAGGTGCGACCATTCACTCTTGGGGGGCGGGATTTCCAGCATGGGAGGTTATTTGGGCGCCTTTACGGCGAACCGGAAAACCGGAGCAGCGTCCGAGCCTGTCTCCCTCCAGGCCGTAGCCGATGGGTTACCCCACCTGGAGACCGAGTGTTCCGGCGACTTGAAAGCGGGGGGCCTTTGAAAATGGGTAGCCCCGACCGGCGGAGCTACCCGAGGGGTTTAAGCTTTGTGGTGATGGTCGTGATGATCCGATTTAAGCCCCTTGCCGGTAATGATCGCCTTGAAGTTCTCCCCGATGGTCTCGCCTGTGGTGGCCAGGTAGATGTGAGCCACAAGGAACGCGGCAAAGAGTCCGCCGAGTATGTAGTGGATCACGGCCAACACGGCCGGACCGCCCATGGCGTTTATCGCGCCCTTGAAGGTCTCGGGGTACATGTAGAGAATCCCGCTGATGAGCAGAAGAGGCAAGAGAAGGAGTTGGAACTGGAGATATGCGATCTTCTGGAGCGGGTTGAACTTATTATCCTCGCTCGGGGCGTACGGATGCGGTTCATGCTTGAATATGCCGTAACCGTAGAACCGGGCTTGTGTGATCATTCCCCCCGGTATTTCCCAGGCCTTGGGAATGTAATGGCTGATGCGCCCGGTGCCGAGGTTGTAAATCAACCAAACCACGAAAGCGATGACCGCTCCCCAGCCGAACCAGTTGTGCATTCTCACAGCCCATTCGAACCAGCCGGGAAACCTCTCGGGCCAGTGAATCAAGACGCCGGTGATCACGAGCATAACGATACAGAGAGCCTGGGTCCAATGCCATATCCTTTCCACGATGGGATGGAGCAGGATCGTTTCCGTCGGCAACTCCAGGGGTTCCTTACGCCGCGTCAGGATACGCAGCCCTCCATGAACCAGCGGCAGCCCGAAGGGCGCAATCACGGCCAATATGATAATCAAGTCCAGGGCCGGGATGCGATGCGCCCCAACCACGTAGGAGTACTTCTTCAGGACATCCGGGTTGGTGAAGGTCGTTTGGAAGAGGTATTCCTTGAGGGCCAAAGCCTCCGGTTTGGTCTTGGAGAGCGTGGTCACGACGTTGTGGCAGGATTCGCATTTGGCCGTCTTCGTCTTGGCGGGAAGAATATTGTGGACCCCTGCCTGCTTGCCCTTGTGGCACGCCATGCACCCGAGCTTCATGTGAAGCTGAGGTTCGTAGAGATGGGCATGCGCGGCCACGGTATCCAGTCCGTAAGCCTTGTGGCAATCCACGCAGTACTTCCCGGTCCATCCCTTGGCGTCATCGTCCTTGCCTTTGCCGTAATGGACGTTGTGGCATCCGATACACCCCGGGTCAACGCCCTTTCGACCTTTGCCGCCGTGAACTCCGGCCTGGACGGATTCGACCGCTTCGTCGTGGCACTGCGCGCAATCAACGGCTTCCAGCCTCTGCTTGTGCGGCGACTCGGAGACGTCCTTGTGGCACTCCGTGCAACCGGTTTGCCCGTGTACTCCCGCTTCGTATTTGTCCTTATCGATGGACAGATTGAGCTCTCCAAAAACGAACAAGGGCTTCTTGCGGGGAGGTTGCGCCTCGTCTCCCACATCCACCTGATCGGCCAGCTCATCCTTGGACATTTTGAGTATGTCGGGGGTGTGACAATCCAGACAACTATCGTTTGTAATTTCTTCCGACTTGTCGCCGGCCTTCTCCTTCTTAGTCTCGCCGGCCTCTTTCTCCGACGCTTTCGCGGGAGCTGTGTCCGCTTTGATCTCCGCCGGGGCCGGCGTGGGTTGCTGAGCAAAGACCCGGTCGGATACCAAAAAGACGACCAAAGCCAAGCTCACCGCAGCGACGGTCACACAGGTCGTAATTCCCCGCCGAAGGAAGATGGACGTTCGCTTCTTCATGGCAATATCCTCCATACGCAATTATGCCTACCTGTTTATGCCCGACCGAAAATCCACAGAGAAACGGAACCCCGGAACGGAGGCGCGTTTCACGAATGGGATCAGCATTTCCTACTTTGGGGGATTGGCCGTCACGCAGGACCGCCGGTCGCGCTTTCAAACGGATTGAAAGCCGATGAGAAATAGGCGTAGCCGAGAGTCTTATCCTTGTCATGTGCCCTAATCCGTTACTCCCTCTCAAAGGTCACGGTGCTATATCGGAACCGACTCTTGGCGACCGATACACAGGCCATAGTGAAATCATTCGATTGTCCGTCGCCGAAACCGAAGCCCCTGGTTCGGTCTGTGGGGGTTACAAGGACGGGATGGGGCATAACTCAAGAAAATCGGCACCCCCGGCGGCAAATATAAGCATATCTTTATTACAACTTTTTTCGCCCATCGGTCAAGAACATATGACCGCTTTGAAATGTGCGATCAATAACGAAAAAAGCCCTCTCGTCGGAGAGGGCCTTTGATTCGTCAACAGGATGGTTTAAGCCAAGCTGTTAATATCTTACTTCTCTTTTTCGTCCTTGTCGTCCTTGCCGCCGGGGTGACACTTGCTGCATGCCGTCGGACCGGTCTTCTTCTTGTCCTTTTTCAAAGCCTTGTGGCAGCCGACACATTGATCGTGAAAAGCTTTTTCCAGCTTTACGACCTTATCTTTGGCTTCAAGCTTATGGCAGGTTCCGCACTTGGCGACCTCGTCGCCTTCCTTCCACGTGTTCTTGTCAGCCTCGTATTTGTGGTGACATTTATCGCACTTCAGTTCCTTGTGTTTGGCATGCGGAAAGGTGACCGGGGCTTTCTTCTTGGTGGCGAACACATCTTTGGTGTCGATAACGATGTCCTTGTCCGGGGCTTTATTGGCGGCATACACCAATGTGGCCGCGGCGGCAACCGCAACTGCCATGACTAGAACAAGAACGATTCGACCTTTTTTCATAATTAGGCCTCCCCAAAAAATTCATCTCAGCGGATGTAACAAGCCGACAACTCGGCATTAACTCCCCGTTAACAAGGGAACAAGACTAGCACAATTCTTCCTTCCGGTTCAAACTTTTTTTTGTGCCGTGACACCTAGATCGTTCAATTCCTTGATTACTCCATCCAGGAGATCTTCGATGCGCGAGCCGACCACTTCGGTGAGTTCCAATCCGAAGGGCTGAATGTCCTGGGGTTCCACGCCCACCACCACCACCGACCCAGGGCCTTGCCCGATGAGTTCGCAGAGGTTCAGGGCCTCCACCAGATCGCTGTCGTGTGCGGATTGTTTGGCCCGCAGTCCTCGCGGCAGGTCCCGGCGGGTCAGGCGATACAGTGTTCCCGGCTCCCCGCCGCCCAGCACCGCATCCACGACGACAAGGTGATCGCATTCCTGGAGAGTGGACATTAGCCAAAGTCCCTGCGTACCTCCATCGACGATCTTAACCCTATCGGGAAAAGTGTACCGGCGGGCCAATTCTTCGATTACCCGCACTCCTATCCCTTCGTCTTTCAACAGGACGTTGCCCACTCCCAACACAACCACACGGGAGCCGTCGCAAGACGCTTCTCGAACATCCACCGGCGGACCTCACTTACCTCTTGAGAAGAACCCTTTCTTCTTAGGGGTTACTTTTGAACCTTCAACTTCGGCAAGCTGCCTAAGAATCTGCTCTTGTTGCTTATTTACCTTCTTAGGCACGGCTATGTATACTATCACCACAAGATCCCCGCGGCCGCGCCCCCGCAGGTGCGGGACCCCTTTCTCTCTGAGCCTAAATTCCTGCCCTCCCTGTGTCCCTGTGGGAAGTTCCAGAACGTCGGGGCCCTCCAAGGTGGGAATGTCCACACTTCCGCCCAGTACGGCCTGGGTGTAGGATACGCCGACGGTTATTACCACGTCGTCGCCGTGCCTCCGAAAGACGTCGTGTCGTTGAACCTCGAGGAATACATATAGGTCTCCCGCAGGTCCGCCTTGCTCACCCGGTTCCCCTTCTCCCTGCAAACGGAGTCGGGACCCCGTTTCTACGCCCCCGGGGACCTTGATCGACAGCCTCTTGCTTTTCGGGACCCGCCCGACGCCCCTACACTTGGGGCAGGGGTCGGTTATTACCGTGCCGCTCCCCTGGCAGGTGGGACAAGTCGTGCTGATGGAAAAGAACCCCTGAGCCCGCGTTACCTGGCCGCGGCCGCCGCAAGTGGAGCATACGGCCGGCCTTGACCCGTCCTTGCTGCCTGAGCCGTGACAGTCCTCGCACTTCTCGTGGCGGGCCACTTCGATTTCCGTTTCCATGCCGAAGACCGCATCCATGAACCCGATTCGCAAATCGTATCCGAGATCGGCCCCTTTTTGTACTCGTCTACCTCGCGATCTCCCGCCGCCGAAGCCGAAAATCTCCTCAAAGATGTCGCCGAAGGAACTGAAAATGTCTTCGGGATTTCTGAACCCGGTGAAGCCCTGCTGCTGTAATCCCTCATGACCGAACCGATCGTACAGTTGGCGTTTGTTAGGATCGCTGAGAACCTCGTACGCCTCAGCAGCCTCTTTGAATTTCTCCTCAGCCCCTTTGTCCCCCTTATTTCTATCAGGGTGATAAAGCAGCGCTTTTTGCCGGTAAGCTTTCTTTATCTCATCGGCCGCCGCGCTATGGGCGACCTCCAAGACTTCGTAATAATCTCTCTTTGTCATTGCCGAACCCGCTACGGTCTCTCCATATGCGACTTTGCCCTATATCCATCACACGGCCGGGACATCGGTTTCCCGGAACCGACCGCGTCGGCCTCCCGGGTCGGTGTTTCGACGCCGGCCACGGCTCAAGGTGTTCTACTAATCATTCATGCTCGGTTTGTCATCCCCTGCCGCACCGCATTTGTCATTATCAGCGACCGCGTGCGGCACTCTTTTCCTCACAAGGCGTGAGCTCGCCCTCCTTAGTAAGGAATTGAATCATGCAGGACGTCCGGAACTGACAATAGATCCTGGGACTGTGACAACACGCGCATTCTTCGCACAGGTACTTGTCGTCCTTTCGGCAATAGTAGGGGCCGTCCCTGTCCGGATGTTGAAAACAAGGGTTCTTCATGTGCGGATTCCATGATGTTGAATTTGGAGCACAAAGTTGACGGTTACGGTATGTATCTCTTCCTGCCGATTTCCAGGTCGTGCATCGGTATGAGAATGTCCGCGACGTCACGGACACGTTTCATGCTTTCGTACGCCTGAATGGCGTCGATGTGCACTCCGGGCGCTATGACCGTGCCGGAGGGAGGAAAGTTCTCGGCGTTGCAGCACAGTCCGACTATTACCGCCCTACCGCGTGCCGTATTTATTGCGACCGACTGTCCGCCGGGGGTATGTCCGGGAGTGAAAAGGACATCGATGCCGTCCTCGATGGTGGAATCTCCTTCCAACGTCACAATGTCCACGCCGTCCAACACGTCCGGGTAGTACCTGTGGTCGATCGGATGGGGATTATGGAAGAAATCGAGCTCGGCCTTTTGCACGAAAACCTTCGCGTTCGAACACAAGGCGTCGTTTTCGCAGTGATCGTTGTGCAGGTGGGTATGGATTACCACATCCACATCTTCGGGGGTCCAACCCACCGTTTCGAGCGCGTCCTCAAAGCTCATCACCGGAAACCCCATGCGCTCCTGAAGGTCGGGTGGGGCGACAAAGTCCTCGATACCCGTATCCACGAGGATTTTCCGGTCTGAGCCCATGATCGCGAACGCGTATATGGGCAGCAGTATTCGCTTTCCATAGTGACGTTGATAGGTCATGATGCCCTGGTCGGTCTCGTTGAATCCCACCGCCAGCGGACAAATCGTATATTCGGTCATGATGTGCTCCTGGGTCGGGCGGTTTCCGGCCGCCGGGGGTCAAAACCATGCAAAGGCCTTTCCGTGGAGTATCGGTTCACGAGATGCCTTTTACCGGTCGTCCGTTCGGTGCATCCACGCCTCGATGCTGCCCCGATAGATGAAGAGCAGGGCAAAACCGAAGGCGCACAGCAGGCACATGATGATCAAGAGGATCCAGTTTTCGTCGTAAATCGCCGAACCGCTGAAGCTCAGCATGATGGTGCCGGGAAGCCTTCCGATCGTACAGATGGTGATAAACGTTAGGAAAGTCATGGGGCTCAAGCCCAGAATGAAAGAAAGAATATCCTTGGGGAATCCCGGTATTATGAACAGAACCAGGACAAAGAAGGCCCCACGGGGTTGGGTGAGAAACCCGAACCTCGCCAAATCTTCATCGGATACGACCAACTTCACAATCGGCAGGCCCACGATCCTGGATGCGTAAAAGGCCACGGCCGAACCTATCGTCAAGGCCACGGAAGAGTACAGGATGTTCGGCACGGCACCGAACATAAAGCCTCCGACCGCGCCCGTAAATTCACCCGGAATGGGTGCCAACACCACCTGTAATACTTGCGTCCCCATGAATACCAGCGGCGCCAGTTTTCCCCATGTTTCGAGGTAAGCCCGCAACCCTTCTTTGCTCTCAAAGGTGTCCTTTAGGAAGCCCATAAGAGGGCCCAGTTTACCGAGCCAGGCCAGCACGGCAATGCCCCCGGCCGCCACGGCCAAGATGCCGACGGCCAGGATGACGCGTGTTCTGTCTTCCGGTCTGATGGGCCTCATCATCAAAGGCCTTCTTCAAGTACGGGCAATGTTTCCTCTTCCCACGAAGGCGGGGGGGTGAGTATTCTGAGGATGTCGTCTTCGACCCTTTGTATTAAGGGCCGCAGAGTCTTGGAGTTCACGGCCGAGATTGCCGTGCCGTCGTACAAGGAACAGACGTTCCGAACGATTTCCGGATCCACAAGTTCCTGCTTGTTGAATACCCGTATCATGGGGATCTCGTGGAGACCCAGTTTTTCCAAGAGACGTTCCACCGCATTCATCTGCTTTTCAAACGCCCCGTTGGAAACGTCGATAACATGCAACAGGAGGTCCGCGTCGAACAGTTCGTCCAACGTGGCTGAAAAAGCCGCGACCAATGTCTCGGGCAGGTCCTGAAGAAAGCCCACGGTGTCGGTGATGATCACTTCCGTTTCCCTGGGAAATCTCAACCGGCGGCTTGACGGGTCAAGAGTCGCGAACAGCTTGTCCTCTACCAGGACTTGTGATTTGGTGAGCCGATTCAGCAGAGTCGATTTGCCCGCGTTGGTGTACCCCACTATGGAAATAACCGGTATCTTCCGTTGATTGCGCAGCTTGCGGCGGATCGCACGCCTCGCGCCCAAGGTGGCAATTTGCCTCTCCAGTGCCGTTATACGGCTGCGAATACGCCGTCGGTCGATTTCCAGTTTAGTTTCACCCGGGCCTCTGCCGCCGATGCCCCCGGTTAAGCGAGACAAGGCGTCGTCTTTTTCCCCGAGGCGCGGAAGGGCATATTTCAACTGCGCAAGCTCCACCTGTATTTTCCCCTCGGCGCTCTTGGCCCGTTGGGCGAAAATATCAAGGATGAGCTGCGAACGGTCAATAACCTTGAGTTCCGTAAAATCGCCGATGGCCCGCACCTGACCCGGGGTCAGCTCCACATCGAACACCAGCACGCCCGCGCCGTTTTGCTGCGCGTCCATGACTGTTTCCTTGAGCTTTCCCTTGCCGGTGACAAACCTGGCGTCCATGGCTGCACGTCGTTGATATGTCCTGCCCACAACCTTCACACCCGACGACCGGGCCAATTCCTCCAGTTCGTCGAGTGACGCTTCGATCTCCCATTCGCGTCCCACCGGACGGCCGATCAGGTATGCCCTTTCCAGCGCGGAATCAAGCGATTTGCCTTCCACCGACCTGGCTATCTCATCCTCAAGGCCTCTGATGAATGAGCCGAAGCGAAGGGACAGTTGGGTGGGCGGTATGGGATCGAGCACCAACCACCGGTCCCCGGAAGGGTTGTTGGGAAGTAGATGGCCTATCCGGATGTTGGTGGGAAGACCGTTCGGGTCCACCCCCACGGACGCGATGAGGTCGAGTCTCAGAAGGGCCAAGTCGTGCAGGTCCTCCTCACTCAACGGCTCGTCGTTTAGATGCGTGTGTATGAACCTCAGTCCCCTAAGCCTACCGGCGCCTACACGCCAACCGTGAAGCTTGGGGATCATGATGCTTCGGTAGTCCCCCACCAGCACTTTCCATATATTCCCGCGGCGATCCACCAGGATGCCTATCTGCCGGCGCGTTTCGGCCGACAGTTCGGTCATCCTGCGGCAGACTTCCGGAGTAATGACTTCGCCGGCAGGGACCTTGCGTACGGCTAGGCGTTCCAACCCGGTTTTCTGGGAAGGCTTCAGACCACGAATCGATCCCGACACGTTGCTCAAACTATTGGGTCCACCTCTCTATGCGTCCCGATGCGGCCGGCTCACGGGGCTATTCCGGCATAATTTTGACGACCACGGATCGTTCCGGGTCCAGATATTTTTGAGCCACCCGAACCACGTCGTTCACGGTCACGGCGGATATTCGTTTCACGTATTCCGCGTCAAAGTCGTAACCCAATCCGTACAACGCGTTCAAGGCCGTGTTCTCAGCCCTCGCCCACGAGCTCTGAAGGGCGATTTGGTGCGTGCCGATAAGATGGGTCACGGAACGCTCCAATTCATCCTGCCTTACCGGTTGGTCTCTTACGAGACGTAGCTCGCGCATGAGGCCATCAAGAGCTTGGTCGGTCTTGGTCGGGTCACAGGCCATGTAAAGCGCGAAAATCCCCGGGTCCAATCCGGGTCTGAAAAATGACGTCACTATGTAGGCCAAAGACTCCTTGTCTCTCAGTTGAAGGAATAAACGGCCTCCCTGACCGGCGAGAATGTTGCTCAGCACTTCCAACGGATACCGGTCGTCATTATCCAACGTGGTGGCTCGGAAACCCACCGTGAGGTGAGTCTTTGCCCTTGGAATGGTGACGGTATGGTCCTTGCGGGCGGTTAGAGGCACTTCCTTGGGAACGTTCGGCGCAACCATAGGTGTGGCGGGAACGGCGCCGAAGAGCTTTTCGATAACCGCCAAAGTCTTCGCGGGATCAAAGGCCCCCACGCCGGCTATTACCGTGTTGGACGGCACGGCGTAACGCTTGTAAGTATCGGCCAAGTCGGTACGGGCGAACCCTACCACACTGTCAAGGGTCCCGTTGTTGTCAAAGCCGTACGGGTGCTTGGGAAACAGGACTCGGGAAAGATTCTTGACCGCGAAAGGTACCGGCCTATCCGGCTCGGTCTTGATCGCGTTCATGATCAGGTTGCGTTCCCGGTCCAGTCTGTCTTGCGGGAATGAAGGGTCGGTATAGAGTTCGGCCAGTAAAGCCAGTCCCGCCTCCAAGTGCCGACTGAAAAGGCTTACCGATATGCCGAAAGAATCATAGCCCGAAAAAGCCCTTACCCTTCCGCCCATGTCTTCAAACGCGTTCGCGATCTGAACCTCGTCCTTGGTGCCCGTTCCCTTGGTGAGCATCTGTGAGATGAAGTTCATGATGCCTTCCGTTTCCTTCGTCTCGAAACGCTTACCGCCGAGGCATGCGACACGGAACGATACCAGCGGATTGGAGTCGTCATTGACGAGCACTACCCTCATGCCGTTTGCAAGCGTCGAGGTGACCACCTCTTTGGCCGTAGCAGCCTCGGCCGCCACCGCCTCCTTCGGAGTATACGACGCCACGATTTCCGTGAGCTTATCCATCTTGAAACCGGCTTCGTGGGCCTTGGGCAGCAGCACTACTATGCTCACGTTTGGCGGCATCAGATATCGCTCGACCACCCGGGAGACTTCGTCGGGGGTTACGGCGGAGTTAAGCTGCAAGTATTTGGCTTCGTACGCCGCGTCGCCCACATCCGCCTCAAAGCTGCCGAGCGCACGGGCGAGTCCGTCTACGGTCTCTCTAGCGTACAAATGTTGTGATTCGATGTGGGTTTTGGCACGTTCCAATTCCTCGACGGAAGGGGGATCCTTGGCGAGCTTTGAGATCTCCTCCATTATAGCCTTGGTGGCGGCTTCCAGATTGGCTGCGTCGAGATTGGCCGATACGGCGAATATGCCGGGTTCTTTAGGGGTCAAAGAGAACGCGGAGATGGAATTGACTAGTTGCTTTTCTTTTTTCAGGACCCTCACGAGTCGTGATGTTTCCCGCGTACCGAGGATGTCGCCCGCCAGGTCCAGGCCGCTTACGCTAAGGCCCTTCATGGAGGTTATATGGAAGGCCAGGAGCAGCCTCGTCTCTCTGGCGTTGTCGTCTACGGTCAATCCGGTCCTTATTTGGTCTTGGGTCGGTTCCAGCGGCCGAGGGGGGCGGAAGAAACCTTTTGCATCGAGGCCTCCGAACAGCTTTTCGATTTGAGGGGTCAGTTCGTTCATGTTTACGTCGCCCACTATGAGTAGGAACATATTCTCGGGAACGTACCACTTCTTCCGGAAAGTCAGGATATCTTCCCTGCTAAACCTCTCCACGTTTTCTTTGTATCCGATAACGGGGAACCTGTACGGGTTTCGAGCGTACGAGGTCTGAAACAGCAACTTGGAAGCCTTCCTCTCGGGGCGTTCATCCCCTTCCAGAATCTCTTCTATTACTACCTGCTTTTCCTTTTCCAGCTCCTGGGGGTCTATGAGCGGGTTCAGGACCGCATCCCCCAGTATGTCCATGCCTTTGAGCGTCATGGCGGAAGGGACGGTAACGTGGAAGACCGTTTCAT
>JAZDOF010000527.1:0-3668 GCA_043799015.1 Pseudomonadota bacterium
CGGAGTCGCAGAACAGGCAAGCGGCACGCACCACGTTTGTACCGTACGACGACGTGATTCGCCACGGATGCGTCTACCTGAAATACTCCAACGGCACGTTTTTTCTCAACACCGAAGCGGCATATTGGAACGAATCCATCACGCTCGTAGGCGCGGCCCCTTTGTACAACGAATCGTGGCGCGGCATGCTGGAGACGGGTGCCGTGGTCGGGCCGGGCAAGGCATCTCTTTTGTTCGCGTTCATGCCTGGAGCCGACAGACGGAACGGGGCTCTGATCGACAGGCAACCGTACGTCCAAGGAACTCCCAATGCGGCCTTTACCGTTTTTCAACCGTATACGTACCTTCTAGGTTACGCATACGGATCCGGAGTAAACGCGTTCGACCTAAACAGGCAGGGCTACATCAACGAAGCATTGGTAATTGCAGGACGATTGGATTACGCTGTTGCGGCGAACCTGAACGTATTCGGTTCATTCCTATGGGCCGAGCGCAGCTCCAATGGACACGGTTGGGGCTTCATACGACCCGCCCAAAGATCTGCGGCGGCTAGAGTCGTCAATGCGGGCGGGAACGGGGCGGATCAGGCCACATGGACTCCCTATGTGAATTACAAAGAAAACCCCGGCGCCCCCACCATCCCCGATAGCGGCCTCGGCTGGGAAGCTATGGCCGGCATCGATTGGAACCTTCTGGAGAAATTTCGGTTTTCCGTTCAGGGCTCCTTCTGGCAGCCCGGTAAATGGTTCAATTACGCATGCATAGATAAGAACGTTTCTGGATGGGACGTGCCGGCGGCCGGGAATCGCTGGGGGATAAATCCCGACAGAGCTATCGATCCGGTGGTCGCCGCCCAGGTCGAAATTCGCACGGACTTTTGAAGCGGTGGGTCGGTCTGCGCATGGGAGGATCTATGGAACACTTCGATGAAATGGGAGACATTTTCAAGCGAATTGTCAGGGCTAGGGGTTGGTTGGGCACAACCGTGGACGTTCGGGTAAAAAACCTTACCGCGGAAGAGGCCATAGGCCATCCGGAGCATGATGATTATCCCTTGATAAAGGGACGGGAACGGATGATGGAGGCGGATTTTCTCGGCAGCCGCGGCCAGGCCTTTACGGACATGTACGGCGAATACTCGGGCACCGTTGCCGAGGTCTGCGACATGAGGCCGGAAAACAACTTTCGGCGGGCGATCTACATCGCGACCCTCAATGCGGTCGCGCGCCACATGGGCTTGGTATCGAGCACGGTGCATTGTAAGAACGACGAACCGCCGCTATGCGCCAAGGAGTTGGTTCAGTACATACATCAATCCTATGGTCGACCCAAAGTGGCGCTGGTGGGCCTCCAACCACGGATGGTCGAGGCGCTCGGCCGGAACTTCGAGCTTAGGGTTACGGACATGGACGCGGATAATGTGGGAACCATCAAGTTCGGAACAAAAATAGAAGGACCGGAAAAAACGATGGATAACCTGGCCTGGTGCGATCTTGCCCTTGTGACGGGAACCACGCTCACCAACAACAGCATCCCGGAATTCTTGAACGGAAAACCCGCGATCTTCTATGGAGTGACCATAGCAGGTCCGGCCCTTTTCTTGAATCTCACGCGTTTCTGTCCCTATGGGAGCTGAGGAGGCGGCCGGGATTCCGTAATCGTTCACCACGATAGATGAGGAATTAACCACAAGACACAAAATTCGACTCTTTTTTGGAGGCAACAATGATTCGTTTCTTCATAGTGACCGCTATGCTGTTCCTTTACTGTTCTCCGACTTTCGCCGAGTCGCCGCTGTTAGCGGCCGGCGCGGGGTACAAACGACCCCTCAGCGAGATCGTGCAGGCATATGAAGCGTCGGGCGGCGCAAAAATCGATCAGGTCTACGGAAACATGGGCCAGGTACTCATGCAGGCCAAGGCCTCCGGAAACATGGCGCTAATCGTCGGCGAAGAGGCTTTTCTCAAGGCGTCGTCAGACCTGGAATTCTCTTCGTTCCTCCCAATCGGCGAAGGGGTGCTGGTCATTGCCTACGGTAAGAAGATCAAACTTCAGCAGCCGGAAGACCTCCTGAAGCCGGAGGTCGCCAAGGTGGCCATACCCGACGAGAAGCACGCCATATACGGAAAGGCCGGCAAAGAGTTCCTACGGAACACGGAGTTGTTGGATAAGCTCCGGCAAAAGCTGCTCGTTGTCTCTACCGTCCCCCAGGTTACGGCGTACCTCATAAGCGGCGAGGTGGAGGCAGGGTTCATCAACCTGACCGATGCGCTCTACGTCAAAGACAAAATAGGCGGGTACCTGATCCCGGATCCGAAAACGTACAGCCCTATCCGGCTGGTGCTTGGAGTGATCAAAGGACATGAAGAGAACCCGGACGTGAAGAAATTCCTGGGTTTCCTGAAGGCGGACCCGAAGGTGGCCCAAATATTGAAGAAATCAGGCTTGTAGATAGGTTGCCGAAATTAATGTCCGTTTGACGGCCCGGCCGGCGTCTTAGCTTCCGGCTGCAAATCCCCCCTGCCCCCCTTTACACAAGGGGGGTAATCATGCGCCCCCATGGAGCATTCCACCCACCCCCTTACCGGGCTCCCGGTAAAGGGGGGTTGGGGGGGATTTGGCTTTATCAAACAAAACTTTCGGCAACCGGTATAAATAGGTTGCGTCCGGTTTGGGTGCCGGTGGCGGACGCAATGGGCGTTCCGCTTCCGGCAACGCCGATCCGGCGCCGAACGATGCGGGAAGATGAAAATGACCATCGGCTCCGTCATAGATGCTCAAACGATGAATTGGGTCGCTTTCCCGGTTGTCTTTACGGCCAAGGTGGCTTCCATATCCCTGGTGCTGCTGGCGGTTTTCGGCATCCTCGTCGGGTATTATCTCGGGAAGAAGAACAGCCCGGTGCGAACCGTAGTGGACGCTCTGGTCACTTTGCCGTTGGTATTTCCGCCTGTGGCGCTGGGATTTCTTTTGCTGCTCATATTGGGCAAGACCGGTTTTGTGGGACGAATCGTCACCGGTGTTTTCGGAGTGGAAATTGTATTCAACCTGTGGGGCGCGGTTATCGCTGCGTTCATAGCCGGTCTGCCCCTTATAGTCAAACCGGTCCAGGCCGCGGTGCAAAATACGGCAAGAGGGCTCATGGAAGCTTCCTATACCTTGGGCAAGTCGGAGGCCGAGACCTTTATCTTCGTGGTTGTCCCGAGCATCAAGAAGACCATTGCCGGCGGCCTGTCCCTGGCCTTCGGAAGATCGTTGGGCGAAGTGGGCTTGACGCTTATGCTGGGTGGAAACATCGTGGGGAGGACAAACACGCTGTCTCTGGAGATATACAACTCCGTTTTCACCGGAGAGTTCGAACGAGCCGGCCTCCGCGCCGCCATACTGGGCTCCGTTTCCCTCATTATTCTTCTCGTGCTGAAACGGCTTTCGACCGTCTGATACAAGGTTGAATCGCCCGGGAGTACTCATTAGGCTTATGACGCCGATATTTCGTCGATTCTGCGGACAACGCGGAATTGGACGCTTACCTCGGCTTGCATGGCCCGGACTCCAGTGCAAAGCCTTTCAGGCGAAGGATGCTCTTCAATTGTCCTTCATTGAGACGGATTCGGACCCGTATGCGCCCGCCTTCCGCTGCTGCGACGATTGCCACGGACCCGTTGTCG
>JAZDOF010000530.1:0-4068 GCA_043799015.1 Pseudomonadota bacterium
CCGCCTCCCAGGTGATAGGATATGAAAGGCGCCGCAAAGGAGGCCAGATTCATGATTGTTGCCGGCGTTGCGTTCCTCGCGCACAGGTCCTATATTAGTCCGAAGCACAGGGATGATCTCGCGTACAACGGCGTCCGACCGTTGAATCACCCGTCCCTTACCGCGCAAAAGCGCCGAACTTGAGCATACTGAGAAGTAACATAACCCGGGCCCGTTACATGTCGACCGCCGCTGATCGCGTATCAAGATCAACGTTTCTCCGGATAAGCGAATTCTATCTCCGGCCGGAGCCCGCGTCAACGAGTCAATTTGTCTTCAGTGACAGAGTGCGCGAAGCAGGAGGACCGGTCGAGATGCCCTTTTCACGCAAACCAGGCCGGAATGCTCGGCCGATGATCTTAAGGCACCATGCATGATGGCTGCACGCATCCTGATATGTGAAGACGACAAGCTCCAGGCGGAGCAAATGCGTCGAAATCTGACGACGCTGGGATACGCCGTGGCAGGGGTCGCCGCAACCCTGGAAGATGCCGCCCTTATGTGTGAAGCATCCGCACCGGATCTTATCCTCGCCGGCACAACTTGCGGGAGGACGGGGAATTGGACGGGATCAGTGGGGTCGTTGTGTGCGCGACTGAGTATCCCCGTCATATATTTCTACGGACTCGGCCTGAAAGGACCTTCCGAATCATCGGATACCGAGCGACTCTACGAATACAGTTCGACACCGCGCTCTTTGCGTGAACTGAGCAGCGCCGTCGAGACCGCCTTGTACGAGCGTGAAGTCGCGAAAGCCGAAGCGAAGGGCGCGGAAGCTTCCCATAGACTCTATTCAAGCTTTCCCCCCATACGATTCGCTGCAGACGGCCGGGGGGTCATCGACGACGACGGCCGAATAGTAGGCGTGTTCGGCATTGCCGGGGACATAACGACAACCGAGAAAGCGGTTGAAGACCTTGAGTCGTCGTGTCGTGAAACCGCCGCCTCAAAAAGGATGATGGAGGCCCTGTTAAACGCCGTTACCGAATCCTTATTCATCCTTGACAACGTCGGCACTTTCAGGGCCCTCAACGAGGCGACGGCCGCGAGGCTGGGCAAGACGTCCGCAGAACTTCTGGGCCGGCCGATTGGCGATTTCCTACCGCGCGAAATTTTTGAACCCAGACGAAGAATCCATGATCAAGTGATAAAGCTCGCGAAACCCATTCAGTATGAAGACGAACGGATGGGCATATGCTTTAGGAACTCCTGCTACCCCATAGTGGGACCCGACGGCAAGGTAGAGCTCACGGCGTTCTGCTCCACCGACATCACGCAACATAAAAGAATCGAAAAAAAACTCAGGGAGGCATACCAGGAGCTAAACGATCGCGTCGAAGAGCGCACCCGTGAGCTCCGAACAACCAACGAGCGCTTAGAACAAGAGATCGCCGAACGCAAACATGCGGAGATTATCCTTATGGCGCAGAGAGACATCAGCGTAGCTCTGGCGGCCATTTCCGACATGGACAAGGCTTTCGAGCTGTGTTTAGAGGCCGTAATGCGGATTTCAGGCATGGAAGCGGCGGGCATCTACATCGTCGCCGACGATGCCGGTGTTGATCTTGTTGTTCACAAGGGTTTGTCACGGCGCCTTTTGGATGCCGTAAGTCATTATCCCAAGGGATCTCCGGAGGCGCTTAGGATCCTCGAAGGGGTGCCGGTATATTATTGCGGCGTCCTCCCGGATATGTCCCGTTCCGTGAAAGAGGCGCTGGAAAACGAAGGCTTCCGTGCTTCCGCCGCTATCCCGATATCCCATCAAGGAAAGGTCATTTGCAGCCTGAATCTTGCATCCCGCAGCCTGTCGGAAATTCCCCGGAATACGCGATATGCCGTTGAAGATATCGCGTCCAGGATTGGGGCCACCTTTGCAAGGATCCAAGCGGAATCCGTGTTCCGGCTCGTGTACGAATCAAACATGCTCGGTATGGGGTTCTGCGGGCCGTCAGGGGAAGTTATCGATGCGAACAACGCTTATCTTTCAATGATCCGTAGAAGCCGCGAAGACCTGGAGAACCAACGAATAAACTGGCAGGAGATAACCCCTGCGGAACACTTGCCTGCCGACATGAACGGTCTTGCCGAACTGATGGCCGAGGGCCGTTGCCGGCCGTACGAAAAAGAATACAAATTGCCGGACGGGACGCTGGTTCCCGTTATCATCGGCGGCGCTCTGCTGCCTCGTTCGTCGACCACGGTCATTGCTTTCGCACTGGATATCACCGATCGAAAGAAAGCGGAAAAGCAGTTGATGGCTTCGCTGGAGGAGAAGGAAATACTGCTTCGGGAAATCCACCATCGGGTGAAGAACAATCTGGCCGTGGTGAGCAGCTTGTTGGGCATGCAATCCAGACATGCCAAGGATGAACATCATAAAGAGATGTTTATAGAATCACAGGATAGAATCCGTTCCATGGCTTTGGTGCATGAAAAGCTGTACCAGGCGGAGAGCCTTGCGGATGTCGACATGAAAGAATACACCCGGAGCCTGGTCAGGTACCTTCTCGCCTCAAAGGGGCGTATGGGCTCCGCTATTAAGTTTCGACAGGACGTCTGTTCCGTGAAGGTCAACATAGAGACCGCCATTACGCTGGGACTCATAATCAACGAATTGGTGACCAATAGTCTCAAGCACGCTTTCCCAGGGGGACGAGCGGGCAGGATTGTCGTCGCCCTTAAGCTCGCGGGCGAGGGGACCTTGGAGCTGCGTGTGTCCGATGACGGGATAGGTTTGTCGCGGGCAATCGAGGTAAAATCAGCAAAGACTTTGGGATTAGGCCTCGTAAAGATTTTCGCGAACCAACTCAGGGGGCGCCTGGACGTGCAGCGCGATCACGGAACGGATTTCATCCTTCGCTTCAACTATGGAGGGTGATTACTCAGGGGGCTGTTATGACTAGGCCGCGTATTCTTATAGTGGAAGATCAACTGATAGTAGCCGAAGATTTGTCCTGTGCGTTGGATGAGGCGGGGTACGAAGTAATCGGTATATGCGACACCGGGGAAGGGGCAATTGAGTCCGCCGGGGAAGGGGCGCCGGACCTGGTCCTGATGGATATCAGGCTGAGGGGGGAGATGGACGGCATTGAGGCGGCCGGTGCCATAAGATCGTTGCGTGATACGGCGATCGTGTATCTGACGGCCCATTCGGAGAAATCCCTGTTTGAGCGAGCCAAGCAAACCGAGCCGGACGGCTATCTTTACAAACCGGTTTCCGAGGTTGAGCTGGCCAGGACCGTGGAGATGGTTCTCTATCGGCGTCAAATGGAGAAAAAGCTTCGGGAGAGCGAGCAACGCTACCGGTCTTTGGTAGAGACCGGTTTCGACGGGATCCTGGTGTTGCTGGGGAGCGAGATCACCTATGCGAACGGCCGTCTCCATGAAATGCTGGGGTACGACGGAGATTCGCTAATTGGGAAGAATCACTTGACATTGTATACCTCCGACTCTCAGCCGTTGGTGCGGGAAATAGCGGAAGCCGTGGCGGGGGACAAAGGCTTGGCGGACCGATACGAGATCACCCTTCAGTCAAGAAACGGTTCGCTGGTGGAGGCTGAAATCAGGGCTAAGAAGGTGGTCTCCGAAGGAGAGCCGGGTATCCAGTTCTGGATTCGCGATGTCAGCGAGCAAAAACGGGCGTACGGGCGGCTCAAGCTTCTGGGAGACGCCATAGAACAGAGCCGTGAAGGCGTGGCGGTGGCGGACATGGAGGGTAATCTGGTCTTCCTCAATCACGCCTTCGCCTCGATGCACGGGTTTGAAAGGGAAGAGCTGATGGGAAAGCATCTTTCCGTCTTTCATACTCAAGACCAGATTCCGGCCGTGGAGGCTGCCGTCGGAACTACCAAAGACATGGGCGGGTTCAGCGGGGAGATATGGCACGTACGCCGTGACGGAACGGTCTTTCCCACCCTTATGCACAATTCGCTGTTCCGTGACGGCCGGGGCAATGCCTGCGGCCTGCTTGGAACCGTACGGGATATTACCGACATCAAGGAGTCGCAAGAAAGCCTGGATCATGAAAGA
>JAZDOF010000459.1:0-4498 GCA_043799015.1 Pseudomonadota bacterium
CATCAATCACTCCATCTGCTCCGTACGACCGTGCTCGGTAACGTACCGTTCCCCCAGGTATGCCTTGATCACCTCCGGCTTTCGCACCACTTGGGAGGGTTCGCCTTCGGCGATGAGCATACCGCTTTCCAGCACGAGAACTCTGTGTGATAATCTCATAACAAGTTCCATCACATGCTCGATAAGTACCACGGTTATTTTTAAGTCGCCGTGGACCCAACGGATAACCTGCATCATTTTCTCGATCTCCGCAGGGTTCAAGCCGGCAGCCACCTCGTCCAACAACAGGAGCTTAGGGTCCGTGGCGAGCGCCGAGGCCATCATAACACGTTTCTGGGCAGCCACGGGCAGGTTGGAAACCCGGTCGCTCGCGGAGTCGGATAGATTCATCCTTTCCAGAAGCCCCTCCGCCTTGCGTCTTGCGACTGAGAGTGATCGGGTATGCAGAAAACATCCAACCATGACGTTTTCCAGCACGTTCAAATCCCCGGTAGCCACGTAGACCTGAAACGTTCTGGCCAATCCGAGACCGGCCATCCGGTAAGGTTTTAGCCGAGTTACGTCTCTGCCTTGAAAAAAAACCTTTCCGGACGTTGGAGTGTACACGCCCGCTAAACAATTGAACAAGGTGGACTTACCCGCGCCGTTCGGACCGATGAGGCCAACCAATTCACCGTGGTTCACCGTGAACGAAATGTCCAGGTTGGCGTGGAGACCTCCGAAACGCATCCCCAAGTGTTGCACGTCGAGCAGGGTCATGTCCCGCTCCGGCGGTAATCGTCCGGCTCAGGCGTTTGTTGAAGCCGGAAAATCAAACCACAAAGGCACCAAGACACGAAGAAATAGAAAAGCGATTCCTTTGATAACGTCACATCCGGGGGCGATACCCTTTGTGCCTTTGTGTCCTGGTGGTTCATTCCTTATCCATCGGGGTGAACCCTCACCGCCGGCTTTCCCTCAAGCGGGTTATCAGGCCCCATATCCCACGGGGCTCGAAAGCCGCAATCACCATGATTATCGTAGCATAGATGATCAGGTCCAATCCCACAAGACCGGCCCCGGCCCCGAACCACGCGCCGAGGTAGTTCTTCATGGGTACCAGGATGGCCGCGCCGATGATGGGTCCGAAGAGGCTACACGCCCCGCCCAGCATGGCCATGAGTGGGATCAGTACCGAAAGATCCAGACTCATGGTATCTTCCGGTTCGATGTTAAAGTTGTAACACGCATGGAAGGAACCAACCGCGGACACAAATGCCGTGGCCACGGCGTAGGCTTTAATCTTGGCTCGATGCGTATCTATGCCCAGACTACGGGCCACATCCTCGTTGTCCTTGATGCACCGAAGTTGAAAACCTATGCGGCTGTGCCGGAAGCGGTTAAGGTACAGCAGGCCGACAAAAAAGAAGCCGAGCATTATGTAGTAGTAGTAGAAATCCTCCCGAAATTGGATGAAGAGGAAATTGGGCATATCACCCTTGATCGGTATCTTCAGGCCCTTGGCCCCGCCGATAAACGACCACGATTCAAAAATATCCTTTAGAATAAGTGATGTGGCTATCGTTGCTATTGCGAAGTAGTGACCTTTGAGCCTGAACAGCGGATAGCCGATGATAAAACTCCACGCAACGGCCAGTGCCATACCGATGGGGAGCGAAACCCAGAAAGGTACGTCCCAGCGGATCATCATCACTGCGGTGGTATACGCCCCGATGCCCACGTACTGGGCCTTGCCCAAATCAACCTGACCTCCGTAGCCTCCGATGGTATTCCATCCCATGCCGTAGACCGAAAACATGAGAAACTGAATCATTGTCGCCATGGCAAAGCTGGAGTGCGGGAGAGCGGGGAACAAGACGAGAAAAACCGCTACCGTGCCGGCTATCCATCGGTCTACGGGGCGAAAGTCGGAGAAGTCGAAGGCGGCTTTCAGTGCTTCCAACCGAACAGCCCCCTTGGTCGAAACACCATGATCAGGAAGAATGCGAGATAAACGAACGAATACTTGAACTGGTGAAGTTGACCATCTTTCAGGATGTCCAACCCCATCAAGCCGGTAAATGCATCCCATATCGGCGCGACGTTGATTATGAGACCGACCATCAACCCGGCAAGGGCCGCGCCGGGTATGGAGCCGAATCCGCCGAGCGCCACGGTGGTGAAAGCTATCATGGTGAATAGGAGCCCCACGTTCGGCTCAACGGGCCAGAAATTGACCAGCAGGGCCCCCGCCGTTCCAACGGTGGCTCCGCCGAGGGCCCAAGCCAAGGCATTCATCCGGTCAGTGGGTATGCCCATGTAACGGGCCGCCTGAGCGTCCAGCGCCGTTGCCGTCAGGGCTTTGCCGGTCCGGGTTCGATTCATCAGCCACCACGTCGCCCCGAACGCCACAAGAGAAAACACCCCGGCCGTCAACTTGGTGGCTTCAACAACTATTCCCGGTCCGAAAACAAACGATTGTCCCACCAAGATGCCCTGATGAACGCTGCGAGGATCCGCACCCATCACCATGAGAGCGACGTTACGCAGGAACAGCATGAGCCCGAAGGTCCCGAAAAGCTGGGCAACCACGGGGCCCCGAAGCAGATACCTCACCAGACAGTAGTAACACGCGGCCCCAAGAGCGAACCCCGCTACGGCGGCAAAAGGCAAGCCGACCAAAGGGTCCGTCTTGAAAACCGTAGCCGTGAGTAAACCCACGTACATACCGATCATCAGGAACTCGCCATGGGCAAAATTGACTATGTCCATGACCCCGAAGATGATCGTGAGGCCAAGGGCCACGAGACCGAATACCATGCCCATCATCAGTCCGGAAACCACGGCCTTGGCTATTTGAACAAGAAACGCATCCATATCTTGTCGAGCACCCTCTCGGCGTCCACACTCTCAAAGTCGGACCGGGGACGGCTGTCTATCCCGGCCGCCCCATTGCCTACCAGCCTTTGATGGGATAAATCATGTCCGCCGTGGCCAGATCAAACGGGTAAACTATCTCCAAGACGACCTTGCCGTCCTTACCTTTCTGGTACTGGCCGATCATGCCGGTCCCCAATTCGTTTTGGCCTATGTCCGCGCCCGTTACCGCGAACTTGACTCCCTTCCAGGGGACGATGAGCTCTGCCGGGTCTATCATGATTTCGTTCGCGGTCTTTTGAATCGCATCCGGCTTCGTGGAAGCAGCCTTTTCCAGAATGTAAACCCAAGTCTGTGTCGCGGTAAACGATCTTGCAGAAGCGCCGCTAAGATCACGACCCGTAGCCGCCTTGTACATGCCGTTTACTTGGGCCGCGACTTTCTTCTTTTCACCCACCCGGGGACTGAAGACGGTTCGTGTCAGTATGCCTACCACGTCGTCTCCCAGGGTGGTAACGAACTCAGGGCTCTCAAATCCGGCGTTCTGGCCCCAGATCAGCTTGGGCTTGGCCTTGTTAGACTTGAGGGTCTTAATCATAAGAATCGCATCCGCTCCATATCCGGCGAAGAGCATCGTACCCGGGTTGGGGGCCAGAAGACTCTGGACTTCCGATGAAAGGTCGGGAGCTTTGGCCCCGTACAGCAGGCTTACCTGGAGTACCGTGCCTTTGGCTTTGCCGATCTCCTTTATGGCCGCGTCCACGTTGGAACCCCATTCGGTTTTCTCGCACCCGGACACCATGGGAAGGAGTTCTTTCTTGTCCACGGGCGGCACGCCTTTGACTTTACCCTGGGTCAGGCCTTCGATGAAAACGAACAGATCGTTGGTAAACGTAGTATCGTGCGGGGTGGTGCGCCAGAACCATTTCAGGCCCTCTTTGGTCAGCGCCGGGCTGGTGGAGGATTCGTTTATCAGGGGCACCCCGTAGCGTTCGGCCACCGCTGCAACGGTCTTGGTAACGGCTGAATGGTAGCAGCCCATAAGGCCGACCACCTTGTCGTCCTGAATCAGTTTCTTCGCCAAGTCCGCGCCGAGCTGCGGGTTGCCTTGATGGTCCTGAATAAGGAGTTTGATCTTTGCTCCGCCAAGCGACTTGATGCCGTCGTTTTTCGCCATGGCCATATCAACGCCGGACGTGACGTTGTTGGCGATCTTGACGGCAAGTTCAGCGCCGTCCCGAAGTTCCTTTCCTTCAGCCGCAGCCCCTCCGGTCAGCGGATAGAGTACTCCTATCTTGATCTCCTCCGCGGCGATGGCACATACGGATAGAACCAACACGAGAGCCAAAGCGACCGCCATAGTTCTTCGCAGCATGCGATCCCTCCCTTCATGAAATGGAAATGTCCGTGATACGTCGAGTCGGCGCGATGCCGCGTCCACCTTATGCGAGGGAGTGCGGAAGTGTCAAGAAATCCGTTGCGCCATGCGAGGGGGGGGGGGCATAGGCGCTAACTTTAGGCTCGCGATTTATTTTCAGGTGTTGTATAGCACGTTCCCGGAGGAACGTCGATGCAACCAATGGACATGTCAAAAGACGAGAATTGGGGTGTGATAGAAAGTCTGTTGCCGGAAGGGTGGGAG
>JAZDOF010000543.1:0-2846 GCA_043799015.1 Pseudomonadota bacterium
CACGGCGGTTAACCACATTCGGCCCATCTACTTCCAGGTCTCCGCGAACTTCAACTTCAGCAGGTATGAAACGGTCTCAATGGTAATACTTCCGGCGGTATTGCCGGAATTACTTCCGGCCCTTCGCATTACTCTGGGTATCGCGTGGCTGGTTGTAGTGGCGGCGGAGATGATCGCGGTCAAATCCGGACTGGGCTATCTTATTCTGGACTCACGTAACGCCCTTAGGATGGATTACGTCATGGACGCCATGATTGCGATAGGAATCATCGGTATATGTCTGGACAGGGTTATGTTGGTGCTGAGTAGAATCAGATCGGTAGCATGGGGGTCCGCGTAATATGGGACATGTGTTGGTTCGGCGTTTGAGAAAAGAATTCGCGTCACGTGGAGGAGGGCCGGACAACGGCCACACGGACGATGAGGAGCGGTCCGTGGGGGGAAACTTGGTGGTGCTCCAGGACATCGACCTCGAGTTCGAGGACGGAGAGTTGGTTTGCATCCTTGGCCCATCCGGTTGCGGCAAGAGCACTCTGGTCCGTATCCTCGCCGGCTTCGACACCCACACATCAGGAGACCTGGTCATCGACGGCAAGGATGTACTTGGTCCGAGTTCCGACAACATCTTCGTGTTTCAACATAACGGGCTTCTCCCCTGGATGACCGTTTGGGAAAACGTATGCCTCGGGCTGCGGCGTTTGAAAGACTACTCCGACATTGCCGACAAGGCCCAGGAATATATCGACGTGGTAAACCTGACGGGGTTCGAGGACCATTACCCGCACGAACTATCCGGGGGCATGCAGCGGCGTGCGGAAATTGCGAGAGCCCTAGTGGTCAATCCCGAGATCATGTTTATGGACGAGCCTTTCGCGGGGCTCGATTTCTTAACGCGGCTGAAGATGCGTGAAGAGATCATTAATATGCATGAATTCATTCAGAAAACGATAATATTCATTACTCACGACATCGAAGAGGCCCTCATCATGGCCGACCGCGTGGTGGTCTTCACGGATCGGCCCGCAACGGTGAAGATGGACGTGAAGCTCAATTACCCCCATCCTCGCGATTTTCACCGAGATTATGACTTGGAGACCCTGAGGAGGCAGATATATACCGACTTAGGAGTTCACTATGCCCTCTGAGCACCGCCGGCCTCGATGGTACAAATCGGTCCCCGCATTGGCCGCTTTCTGCGCCGTCGGATGGCTCACGCTCATTTCCGTGCTGCATTTAGGGATCAACTTGGACATGGATCGGCGTCCCACCGTTAAGATGGGCTACATGCCGGTAATTACCAATTTGGCGTCTCCGCTGCTCGATTTCGCAAGCAGGCAAAGCGGCGATATTCGGTTTGAGGCCCTTAAGTTCTCGTCCTTCGCCGAGATGGGCGAAGCACTACGGAGCCGTCAAATTCAGGCGGCTTTCATCATCGCGCCCCTATCCATCGTCCTGCACCAACAGGGGGCCGGCGTGAAGGTCGTGTACATAGGCAACAGGCACGAGAGCACCCTGGTGTACCGCAAGGATTTACAGGTAAAGGACTTCAGCGACCTCAAAAAGAAGACCATCGCGGTCCCCTTGCGCTATTCGGGGCACAACATATGCGTTCACCGCCTCGGGGAGCAGTTCGGATTCAGCCGCGAGGATTTGAATATCGTGGAGATGAACCCGCCGGATATGGCCTCCGCAATAACTGCCGGCGCGCTGGATGCCTATTTTGTGGGTGAACCCTTCGCGGCGCAGACGAGGAGGTCCGGCGCTTCAAAGGTCCTCTATTATGCCGAGCAGGTGTGGCCGAACTTCATATGCAATCTGCTGCTGACCACCAAAGAATACATCGATAATCACCCGGAAAGGGTCGGGCTTCTGGTCCAAGGGGCCGCGCGTTCCGGCTTGTGGGCACGTTCCAATACGGAAGAAACCGTTAAAATAGCCTCGAAGTACTGGAACCAGCCCGAGGAATTGGTGAGGTACGCCCTCACCACGCCCCCAAATAGGACCGTCTTCGATCAATTCGTCCCCAAACAAGGAGAAATGCAGTTCTTGGCCGATCAGATGGTAAGGTTCAAGCTCCTGGAGAGCAACAATACCGAAGGACTCATCGAGGACCGCTTCGCCAAGGACGCCGACCTGGACGGGATAACCGACATCAAGAGCATCATTGCGGCGCGGTCGAAAAAATAAGCCCGCCGGTGCGACACGCGCGGAGAAACGGTAATGCCGGACATCGACACCATACATCTCGCCGAAATGTTACGGTCGGCACAGTTGATCAGGACGTTTGTGCGATCCGTACAAAGGGACTCGCTGCAATACGACCTGATGCGTCGCGTATCCGTGTTCGCTCGGATCATAGGCATGTCCTTTTCCGCGAAACGCATCTCCAGGAGATTTCGAAGCGGACATCCCGGGATACCTTGGGACCCGATAATCCAACTGGGCGATGACTTGATCCGAAAACCGGAAACGGTCGATTTCGACCAGGTGTGGCGATTTGCGAAGATACTCGTCCCTGAACTGATACTAAAAGCGGCCGTGCTGGTCCCCCGAAGCGTACGCGAGCAATGATGGCCTTCACCGGCGGGGGGCGCCCATGGGCACCTCCCCCGGAGATATTCACCTCTTTGAGCACGCTTTAGTACTATAGTGTCACGCGTTGAGAATTGCGGGAATCCTGAACGGTTGAGTGAATCGAAACAAACATACAAGGGGCGGGGTTCATCCCCACCCGTTCCCTGGATGCCGACGGCAAGCCGATCCAACGCACTTTTTCACCCGCGGTCAGCGTTGGGGTCCGTGGACCCACGGTGCCATTACTCCGAGAATGAGATTGAAGGGATTCA
>JAZDOF010000547.1:0-3108 GCA_043799015.1 Pseudomonadota bacterium
AAGTATCTCTCAATGGTCAAAAGGTATAACGCCGCGTAGGCCATGGCGAAAGTCGTATCCATACCCGTCACGAAGTGGAAGGACCAATATAGCAGGGACAAGCTCGCGGCAACACAGATTATGAACGTTCGCACACCCCGACTTAGGCCCGTTTCAATCGGGCTCCTAAATACCAAGACGTCCAACAGTATCAGAAGCGGAACCCCGGATATGGCGGCGGCAAGGCAAAGAACCAAGGCCGGATCATGGGGCAGAAAGTATCGAATGCCCGTGACCGGCAACAGATACAAGAGCGACGTGCCGCCGAACGTCGGCCCCCCGTCGGCATTCCAGACAATCTCCCCATACTTGATGATGTTGTCGGCATATCTCAAGACAATATAGGCGTCATCCCAAACGGAGCAGGCGGAGAACCTCGGCCATACGGCGAGCGACACTGTCACCAACACCAGTGCGCGGCCGAGAAACGCTCCCGAGACCATGCAAGGGCGACTATCATCCCTCGTGTGTGATGTCATCGCGCGGCTTCTTATTCATCGCGGTAAGCGGTCGTCGGCCGGCTTCGGCGACTCCCTATCTTCGGAAAAGACTAGGCGGCAGGTGCTTGGGACGTACACTTCTCCCCCGCTGAGAGCGTACCCGTCAAAGTCGGGTGAGTGGCCGGTGAGGTCCTTTCCTACCATGGTCATTACCAACGCTCCTTCAGCCCGATCATCGGACCAATCACCGTCTCTGGCTATCCAAGGCGTTACGAGGTACGTGCCGGGAAACAGCAGTAACCTTGGTATCCGGAATTCAAACCGATGATTCCCCGGCAAAAGGTTGAGTTTCAGGCCCTCCCATGTGGAAACGAAGTAGTGAATCGCGGACCCGTACCTGCTGCTGATCTTTACCCCGGCCAACGCGCCGGCAAAAGGCCGCTTGACGGATATGTCCACATGAACGATCATCCCGCCGCCCATGGAAAAAGTCTCCGCGGGCCGTAGATCTTCGTTGAAAAGGGCTATTCTCGTCAAGCACCCGTAGTACCGATTTCCGTAGCGATTGCTCCCGATCTCGGCCAATTCGGCAACACTACGTTCGGCAGTGGCAAGGAGGTACTGGTCGATCGTGGAGCCGACGGCTCCGTCGGCCTCAACGGTCCCGGAGGACAGCAGGATTGCCCTTCGGCAGAAACTCGAAATGAGCGACATGTTGTGACTTACGAATATTACCGTGCGTCCCTCGCGTGACACGTCTTCCATCTTTCCGACGCACTTCTTTTGAAATTCAGCGTCGCCAACGGCAAGCACTTCGTCCACGAGCATGATTTCGGGCTCCAAGTGCGCGGAAACGGCGAAGGCCAACCTTACGTACATTCCGCTCGAGTAACGCTTCACGGGAGTCTCAAGGAACCGCTCTATTTCTGAGAACGCCACGATCTCGTCGAACTTTTTTGTGATTTCGGCCTTCCTCATACCCAGGATTGCGCCGTTTAGGTAAATGTTCTCCCTTCCCGTGAGCTCCGGGTGAAAGCCCGTGCCCACTTCCAATAGACTTCCCACACGCCCGTATATGTGAGCCATGCCTCTCGTAGGCTTGGTGATGCGGGACAGTATCTTGAGGAGCGTGCTCTTGCCGGCTCCGTTACGGCCGATTACGCCCACCGTTTCACCGTGTTTTATCTCAAAGGAGACATCCCGCAGGGCCCAGAATTCATCGTCCCGCGGGTTGCCCCCGCCTGTTCCGCCGAGAAACAAGCGCACAAAGGCCTTGGATTTCGCTGCTATCGAGTCGCGTAGAGTCTGGTATTGCTCGCGGCGGAGACCGACGTTGTAGCGCTTACCAAGCCCTTCGGCTTTTATGGCTGAATTGGACATGAATTCCCGTGTCGTAGCTGGTCGGCAGGTAAGGGCGGGCCGCTGCCGTTAAATAATGTCCGCAAACTCGTCCTGAGATCGCTGAAAAAACACGAGCCCCAGAAAAAGGATCGTCATGGCCGCAGCGGCACTGACGGCAACCATGGGCCAAGGATTCGGAGGGGTCCCCAGTAAGGCCCAACGGAAGCCTTCTATGGCTCCGGCCAACGGGTTAAGAGCGAAAACGAGTCGAAGTCCCTCCGGTATGATGGCGGCCGGATATGCCACCGGCGAAGCAAACATCCATATCTGAATCATGAAGGGCACAACGTAACGAAAGTCCCTATATGTGACGTTCATCGCGGAAAGGAACAAGCCCGTGCCGGCTCCCGCGGCTAAAACCAACGCGATCATTAGAGGCGCCGCCCATATATTGGCCGGCAATCCAAGGCCGTAATACGGAAACAGAATAAACGAGACGGTGCAGGCGATGGCGAAGTCGGGCAAACATGCCACGATGGCGGATAACGGAATGATTATCCGCGGGAAATATATCTTGGTCACGAGTTTTTCGTTCACAATTAGGCTATTGGCCGACATGGTCACGGATTGGGCGAAAAGCGTCCACAGAATGAGACCGGTGTAACAAAACACCGGATAGGGCCGGCCATCGGACGGCAGTCCTGCAAAACGGCCGAATACCACGGCAAATATCACCATCGACGTCAGCGGTTGCAGTAATGCCCATGCGACCCCCAACGCGGTTTGCTTGTAACGAACAAGAACGTCGCGCCACACGAGGAAATAGAGCAGATCCCTATATGCCCAAATCTCCTTCACCTCAAGTGTGTCCAAGAAGCCCTCGCTTGGACGAATGGTTATGAAGTGGGTCGATTTCGGGCCGGATTTGGTGTTCGCTGAAGGGGGGTAGATGGTCATAGGAAAAAAAACCCCGACGGGTGCGTGACACCGGTGACGTTACGGCGACCGTGGGGTTGCCACGGAAACGTTTAGGATAAAGGATATAGAACCTGCCGGTCCAACGGTCAACAGGATTTTCCCGGTCGGATCCGGCGATTAACGCCGAGGCCGGCTTTGGGCCCTGTGATGGGATATAATGGTAACCGTTCACCGGGAACGACTCTTGAATCCGAAAAGACCAAACCACGAAGTCACCAAGACACGAAGAAGGAGTTGAAATGATACATGAACGCCTGTTGCCCCTCAATCGGCGTCCGACCTCGAATCCGGAAGCCGGATCGGCCGGAAG
>JAZDOF010000552.1:0-4999 GCA_043799015.1 Pseudomonadota bacterium
TGGAGTCCGGGACCGGGGACCGGCACGGTGGCCTACACAAACGGCGTGGATACCTGCGTTTACTCCGGGGATGAAATGCCGGTCGCGGGCTTCGGCACGTTCACGGACATCACCACGACTTCAAGCGCCATTTCGTTCACGGCATCCACAAATTCAGCCGGGGCCTGCGCCTTGAATTTCAGCACCTTGGGATTCAGGCCGGGGCAGCAGGTGGCGGTGTCCGGGACTACCAACAACAACCGCATCTACACCATAAAGCAGCTTCAAGCCGACTGTGGAACGTATGACCAGCTTGTTTTTGCAGAGGACGTTACGCAGAATGACGCGGCAGGAAGTGCTGTTACCATCACGGCTTCACCGGCCTATAACGGCTATACCCACTACGTTGATTACTCCGAGGCTGTCAACAACACGCTGACCACGGAAGGCAACATCGTTCCCATAGGTGGCGGCATAGACTCCTACGCTGAAATGATGCTCCATTGCGACGGCGTGGACGGCTCTACGACAATCACGGATTCTGCAACGGTTCCCCATACCGTGACGGCAACCAACGGAGCAGACATCACGGCCACAACCATGAGGTTCGGGACCGGGTCTGCCTACTTCGACGGAACAGACGATTACCTTACGACCCCGGATAGCAACGATTGGGCTTTCGGGACTGGAAACTTCACGATTGATTTCTGGATGAAACTTACTTCTCTCCCTGGATATGGTACGGCCATAAGGGGAGTATTTGAACAGCACTTTGATGGGTCCAGATTTATTGATTGCTGGCTCGGACACAAAGAGATTTTCTTCCACGCATGGGATTCTCTCCTTGGTGCTGGTGGGAGCGGGGTTTACGCCTACGCTACTGTAGATACAAATTCATGGCTTCTAAATCGTTGGTATCATATTGCCATTGTCCGAGGATGGGGTGGAGACAATACAAAAGTAGTTGTCACCGTGGATGGAAAACCAGGTCTTGTAAAGACTTTCACCGGAACATCCATGCCGAACCTTTCGGCAAACTTTGAAATTGGCCGTGTTAATGGCGGTGCTGGTTATTATTACCTCGGCGGCATGATAGACGAATTTCGGGTGTCCAAGGGTGTTGCTCGATGGACTCAGGACTTTGGGCCTCCAAGTTCACCCTACAGGCCAACAAACGACAACGACTGGATGATTCTTTCCCGGCGTCCTCTTGAGGGTGTGAAATACTATGTCAACGCCGTAAACTCTGATACCTCTACCATGACGGGCCGGGTCTGGAACGGCAGCGGATTCACAACGCTTACGCTCACGGACGGTACGGCATCAGGGGGCACGAGTCTTGCACAGACCGGGACGGCCAGCTTCGCTTCAACGGCAGGAGAGGCCCAACCTCTTTCCTTTGAGGGAACCTATTTCTATGCCTACTGGTTCACGCTTTCGGCTGGCGGGGCTGACGTTTACCACGTCACCCTCGATGCGCCCTTTCAGCAGGTAAACGACCTTTGGGACGGCATCTATCGCCGGTGCGTCAACTTCCAGGTTGCGACAGCAGACGGACAGGGCTACTCGGACTTCACCCTGGAAGTCAACGAGGCGTCCTATGCCGGTGACATCATCGGGGCGAACCTCAAGTCCCTCGCCACGAATCAGCACGTAATTTTCATCTTCCAGGATCGCATGGCAGGTGTGTTTTTCTCCATCCCGGCAGGGGAGACGAACACCGCTGTTTCCGTGCCTAAAATCGAGTACAACAGCGCGGCTGGGTGGACGGACGTAGGGAGTCTGACGGACGGCACGGTTTCTGACCTTTACCGATGGGAACCGTTGGGCCAGTCCGGGCTTCTGGCGTGGACCCCGCCGAAAGCGGCCCAGGAAATACCGGCCACGATGTTCGGTGTTAACGGATGGGCCTACCGGATGTCGTTCAGTGCGGCCCTTGCTTCAACGTCCATGATTGATACCATCACCGGCATCCCGGCTCAAAAGAAACTTGGGGCCTATACCCTTCCGGCGATTTACAAAGAACGGCTGATGCTTTGCGGCGGCATTGGAGACAAACAGTTGAACCGCGTTGATTACTCGTCTCCGAACAGTTGCGAGGTCTGGAACGGAACCAACAGCAGCAACGACGGCCTTCAAAGCCTGTACTTCGGGGGTGGCGAGCCAATAACATGTGCCACGCAGCTTTACAACCGCTTCGGAGCCGAGGTCTATGCGTTCTTCCTGGTCTTGAAGGACAACGAAACCTACCTTCTGACCGGAGACACACCGGAGGAGTTCAAGATTTTCCCGATTTCAAAGAACGTGGGTTGCCCGGCCCCAAGCACTTTGGCTGCAACGGAAACCGGATACGAGATGGCCGAGGACATGCAACGGCAGGTGGCCTTGTGGGTTTCCGCCAGCGGGCCTATCCTGTTTGACGGCGCGGTTTTGCAGCCGATAAAGGGCCTTGAGACCTACTTCGACCCGTCCAGTGCCAACTATCTCACGATGGCAAGCATCGCCAATGCCCGTGGCTGGTATGACTCCGCGCATGGCGAGTACAACATCGTGTTTCCAGTCAATGAGAAATGGTTCGTTTACAATCTGGCGAAGAAGAAGTGGTTCATGAAGTCGGCCCCTATTTACCCGGACTGCGCGTGGCCGGCTGTTGATGCCCAGGGCGTCCAGTACATTTACGCCGGGATTGACGGCGGGTACATGAAACGACTTGAGAACGGAACCACCTGGGACGGCACGGGCATTACCCAAACGCTTCAAACCGGCGACTTCTTCCCGTCAAAATCCATGTGGGACCAAACGGTAATCCGTCGCTTTAAGTTTCTTTTCAAGGATACCGCCGAATCAGCGTCTTGCGCCATCACGCATTATCCGAACACGGAGACCAGTGGCACGAGCTTGACGGCGGTGAATCTGAACAGCGGGACCGGCAGGATTGGGAACAGCAACCAGGAAGCGAACCTTGTAGGCTGGGCGCACAGTTTCAAGTGGGCGGTCACGACAAGCTCGACGAACAAGGGCATGGAGCCTATCGGTTGGGCCTGCAAGTACAAGCACTACAGGGAGGACAGATAAATGCCTTACCTTCCATCAGATAGCATCGTGGCAGCCATGCGGCGGCGTCCTGAGTATCAGCAGGCCGTCCAGAACCGCCTGAACCTGCCTTCGTGGAGATCGGCTGTCCCGCAGACCGGGGACATTACCGGGGCCTTTACCGAAGATGCGACAAAGTCCGCTCTCAGGGCGAAAGAAGCGGGGATCGAGCGCACCATGAGGAACGCCAACCTGGGGCTGGAAACCCGGAAGGTGGACCTTGCCGGAAGGCGGCTGGACTTTGAGAGCAAAGCCCGGATGGACCGCTTCGGCGTAGAGCAGAAGGCGGCGAATCTGAGGCGCATGATTGCCGGTGAAGAACTCAAACAGGGCATCCAGGCGAACCGTGCGGCCCAGGGGCAGGGCCAGATTGCGAACTGGCTGGAAGGTGCTGGCCTGGTCACGGGCGGCATCAGGGGCATCCGGGCAATCGGAGAGGCCAAGAAAGAGACGGCTTTCAAAAAGGGTCAGATGGACACCATCAACAAGTGGGTAGAAGACGCCAAAGACGACCCTATGAAACAGGCCGCTATTCTCTCTTTAAGCCCGTTTCTTTTCGGGAAATAGGAGGCAGCCATGCCACAGCAATTTTACGGCCTCACGGGGATAAGGCAGGAGCCGGATTATCTGTCTTCAATTTTGGCGATGACTCCATACCTGGCGGCAGGAAAGAGGCAGAAAGAAAATGAAGAATTTAATAGGTTCCTGCTCGATCTTAAAAATAGAGAAATAGACGTAGATGAAGGAGGCGTTAAAAGTGATGAGGATTTCAATAAGTTGTGGCTTGAATGGCAAGAAGCTCAGGCCATAAAAGACAAGGCTGATGCCGATGCCGAAGAGAAGGCCAGGGCACAAGAGAGGATGGATGAACAAACTGCGGGTCAGACGGCAAACTGGGTTTCCGGGGCCGGTCTTGGCCTTGGTCTTGGTGAACTTCTGTATGAGACCGGGGCCTTGGGTGCACTCGGAAACCTTCTTGGGATAGGCGGGGAGACGGCGGCTTCAATCGCGCCGATAGTTGGAGCGGCCCCTACCGCCCCTGCACTTCCAAATCCCCAGCCTTTGACTCCAGAGGGTGCTCCTGCGCCTCCTGCATCTTCTACTCCTGTGCCGCCGCCCACGGAATCAGCCCCGGTGAACATTCCAAGGCCGCCGACAGAAGGGTTTGAGTCTTTAACGCCCACACAGGTTGAAGGTTTTAATGCAGGCCTTGGTCCGGTAACAGAGGCGGGGGCCTTGATGCCCTATTCGGCAACCCCACTTCTTGCGCCGTTTGAAACAATCGCACCTGGCCTATCCGCACTTGAAACTGCTCCGGCAAGTCTGGCTCCTACTCTTGCCAACATCGGAAATGTTGCGCCCGGAATAACGTTGGCCGAAACGCTTGGAACCCTTCCAGGGACGGGGGCGACGCTTGCTGCGACTGAAATCCCTGGCACTCTCGCCGGAACGGGCGGGGTGATGGGTACGGGCCTTCTCGGTGGCGCCACCCTTGCAGAATCCCTTGCAGCACCGGCAAGCGGTGCTCTGGCAGGCACGCTTGGGCTGGATACGCTTGCACCGGTCCTCGGAAGCATCCTTGGGGCATCACCGCTTCTTATGGCCCCGGTTATCATCGGTCAGGTAATAGACATGCTTGAAGGCGGCGACGGTTCCGCACCTGTCCCTTATTCCCATGCGGACATTCAGCGCATGATTGACGAGGCCAGCCAGTATTATGGCACGGTGAACCCCACAGAGCTTGCGGCAATGGCGGGAAGTCTGGGCATGACGGCTCCGGGCGCGGCCCCGACATACGAATCCTGGCAGGGCATGTCCGACTTTGGACAGTACGGCCAGCAAGTAGGGGGCATAAATCCCCTGACGGGTGAAGTTCTGCCCGCCAGAACCGCACAGGGGGCAGCAGAAGGCGGCTGGGGCACATGGG
>JAZDOF010000591.1:0-2261 GCA_043799015.1 Pseudomonadota bacterium
CCGCAACAGGTTTGTCCGCCAGGATATCCCACTTCCACGCCGAAGTGCCGGAGCAAGCGCACGGTGGCCTCTCCCGTTTCAGGAAACATCGTGTCCACAAGACACGTGCCGAACAGTTGAATTCGCACTGAACCACCTCACCTCACTGTCGATGAAAGCCTATGGCTCAATAACAGATATTGGGGCCGGCAGCAAGGAGGTAGGAAGAGAACCGACCCCGTCACAAGAAGCCTTTCCCCGTCTGCAAACCATTGGGGTAGTGCCCGATATGACGTGGGCGCTGAGAAAGACCTGCACTCGCGTTAGAGGTACAGAAGCGATTCTATCGGGAAAGGACTTGCCGCGACATAGTTCTCTCTTGCCAGGATCTAATGGTGGCCAGGATTGACGAACCATCGTGCAGCATCACCTTGCTCGAATCTGTCCGCGAAAGCAGCCGGGACCACCGGACAATCAATAGGTTGTGGACGGGTCAACTCACGTTTGTCGCGGCGACTCCATATCCCCAGCGCGATTAGCTTGTTCGCGCGAACTCCTCATCAGCAGATAGTACTTGCCGCTTCCGGTTTTCCCGACTATGCCGTCGTTTACCATGTATTCGACGGCCTTAACATGGTAGTTTCTCATGCCAATTCGCAGTAGGTCCTGCTTGGCGTACGGCAAATCAACCGCGGTCACCGGATCGAAGGCTTCCTGTTTCTCCAGGTCCCGGATGACAGAACCGGTCGCTCCCTTCATCTTCAAAGCAATGATGTAACGGGTCAGCACAAAGATCCCGACTAGAAAAAGGAAGCCGAGAACAATCTGAACGGTTTCCGACATAGTTTTGTCGCCGACCTTTGTGTGTTCAAACTCCGAACGTGATTTCCGTCACCATCAGATCGTTCTCAACTTTCGTAACGCCAGGGTATTCCGTGGCGATCTTTTCGACCCTCTCTTTGTCGGCCTTTTCCCGAATTCGGCCGGTAAGTCGCATGACACCGCCGGGCTCGGGCACGATCTCCACATTTCGGGCCACCGCGGAAGTCAGCTTTTTCCTGACAAGAGTCTCTATCCTTTTGGCCACACCGAGTCTCTTGAAACGCTCTCCGACTCCTTCTTGATCAGGGACTCTGATCATCCCGGTCATTGCCTGAAGGACCACGTCCGTCGCAGAATCCGGCGTAAAGTGAGCCGTGTTGAAAACCAAATCGTACAGCGACCAATCATTGGGGTCTCTGCCGAACACAGCCTTGATGACGTTCGCGCGCTCTCCGTCGTACTTGTCCAGATAGTGCTCGGCCTCTTCTCTCGGGCAGGCTAGTCTTTTTTCCACCCGCTCGATCCTGATGTCCCGAGGCGCCACAACATGCACGCAAAAGACGCCCGGTTGGTCGTGCAACACTACTTGAGCTCCGCGGCCCACTATTACCACGTTGCCGCGGCTGGCCTGTTCAAAGGTTAATGCCTCGAACAGGCTCTTGTACGACGGTCTGTCGAAAAAGAGACGCTCAAAAAAACCGGGCCCGTGTTCCGTCTCATACAATCCGCACGCGTCGCTGTATTCCGGGTCGCAGGTTATGGCCAATTCGTGCAAACCGTTACGGCCGACAAATTCCAGGCCCATTCTCTCCGCAACTTTAGCGGCGATTTCGTCTCCATAAGAGCCGACGAGTCTCGATACGGTCAGTATTTGCATTGTCAGCCTCTCTCTGTTCCGAGGATAGCTCCTCTTGCCGGTTGGTTATTCGCCGAACAGCGCGGTCGGTAAGTATGTTACCAGGGGCGAATAAGCTATGCACGCGATCAATCCTATCCATTGGAGACAGATGAAGGGAACCACGCCCCTGTAGATAAGCCCCATAGTCATCTCCGGCGGCGCGATCCCTCTCAAGTAGAACAATGAATAACCGAACGGCGGAGTAAGAAAGGCCATCTGCAGATTGACGCAGATGAGCGTGCCAAAATAAAGCGGATCGAATCCCAGCTCCTGGGCCACCGGGGTGAACACGGGAATAATGATGAGCAGAATCCCCAGCCAGTCAATGAACATGCCGAGGAAGAAAACAATGCCCATCATGATGAACAGGATCGCGTATGGACTCACCTCCAGGCCGACGAGAAAAGTGGAGACGGCGTCCCCCCCTCCCAGCCCCATGAAGATTGACTGGAACGCGTTTCCTCCCAGAAAGAGTACCATGACCATGCAGGTAATCTTCATGGTGGCCGTGGCCGAGTCCGTAATTGCGGCCCATGTGAGTTTTCGGTAGGCCAAAGCGAGA
>JAZDOF010000597.1:0-6226 GCA_043799015.1 Pseudomonadota bacterium
GATTCGTGGATGGAGTCTGGGGTCCGTTCTATTCGGCGATGATCCCCGGGTTGTGGCTCACCGAGGGCGGCCAATCCGCAACCGGAGCCCTCATCGACCACATCATCTTTAGTCATTTCCGAAGCCGTGAGCTTGAGCAGGATGCGAAAAGGCGAGGAATCACCGTTTATGAAATCCTCGCGGAGGTCCTCGACAAGCTCGCGGAAGCCACGGCGTTTCCAGCCGAACTTACCAAGGAACTCCACGTGCTGCCGGATTTCCACGGCAATCGCTCCCCCAGGGCAAATCCGAACGCGCTCGGGATGATCTCGGGTCTGAAGCTGAGTGCCGGCGTCGAAGACCTCGCACTCCTCTACTTGGCTGCGGTACAAGCCGTCGCGCACGGGACCCGCCACATCCTGGACGCCATGACCGCGAGCGGATACGAAATCGATATCGTTCTCACCACCGGCGGCGGCGCCAAGAATCCGATCTTCCTGCGCGAGCACGCGGACATCACCGGACGAAAAATCGTGCTTCCCAAAGAGCCCGAGGCCGTGCTCCTCGGCTCAGCCATGCTCGGCGCCGTCGCGGCCGGAGACTGCGCCACGTTGACCGAAGCGATGACCAAAATGAGCGCGGCGGACACGTTAATCGAACCCTGTCGGGGCCCGGCGGCGAACTTCCACGACGCGAAGCACGAGGTTTTCCTTCGGATGTACGATGATCAGATGAGGTATAACGATCTGATGAACCGAAAACCGTAGACGAAGGGACTTCCGGAGTAACAAAGGCGCCAAGAACTCAAATGGAGCTCATGGAAATGGCTGATGATTCCCATCGTGCGAGCCTTGTCCACAAGGCGAGAGATTTCGCGGTCATGGCTCACAAAAGCATGAATCATAGACGGAAGTACACCGCGGCTCCCTATTCGGAGCACCTGCGGAATGTTGTCGACCTTGTGGCTTCCGTAACCGACGATGAAGAAGTCCTCGCCGCGGCATGGCTGCATGATGTGGTGGAAGATACCCCCAACACATTGGATGAATTGGAGGCGATATTCGGAAAATCGACGGCTTACCTGGTGGATTGCCTTACCGACGTGAGCAAACCGAGCGACGGCAATCGCGCGACACGAAAGGAGATCGACCGTCGGCACTTGGAAATGGCCGATTCAAGAGCGAAGACCATCAAATTGGCGGATCTGATCGACAACTGTCGTGACATCTGCAAACACGACACGCGATTTGCCGAAGTATATTTGGGCGAGATGGCCGCTCTTTTGCAAGTATTGAGCGATGGTGATTCAAAGCTTTACGGTCTTGCCTTCAAGACCCATTTGGAGGGCTCGGCCGCGATTTCGAAGGACCGTGACCGTAGGCCCGATCACCATGATGACGTTCCGGAGGAACATCAGTTCGAGAACCGTCATCTCGTGGAGGTGTTCACCCATGCCTTTACGGCCAAGGATATTGCAGCTCCCCTCCGCTCCCTGGACGTCTCCGCTCCGATCAACGATGCGCGGGAGATAATGATTGCGCACTCTCTCGGCGTCATGGGCCTGAGGGAAGACGGCGAACTTTGCGGTTATATCCGCAGCGAGGATGCATGCAGCGGGGAAGGCGACTGCCGCACCCATCTTCGTCGGTTCAGACCGGGTCAGATCATTGGAGATGACGGTTCCCTATCGGAGTTGATCCATGTGTTGACCCGTCAGGAATATGCCTTCGTGTCCGCGTTGGGAGTAGTCGTCGGTTATGTCGATAGAGGCCACCTGAACAATCCGGTGACCCGTATGTGGCTTTTCGGGATTCTAACGCTCTTTGAAATGCGGATGGTTCAGTTGATCAAGAAACACTTCCCCGACGAATCGTGGCGTTCGGCCTTACCCGAGGCCAGAATGGAAAAGGCCGTCATGCTCCAACAGGAACGGAGCCGACGCAATCAGCATGCCGCTCTGATCGAATGTCTTCAGTTTTCGGACAAGGGTCGGATCCTACTGGAACACCCGCTCGGCCCGAAACTGTTGGACATCAGATCGAAAGCCGCAGCGAAACTCATGATCAAAAGCATCGAATCCCTTCGCAACAACTTGGCTCACGGACAGGATATCGTCAAATACGACTGGGCATCCATCGCCGGGATAGCAGGCAGACTTGAGGAGGCATCCTACCGGAAGAAGTTCGGCGTGTTGCCGTGGCAAGACGGATAGACGGCATCCTCGCGAATCGGAATTCTCCGGGGCGCATCGCTCGCCTTTTCGGGTCACCGGTTTCCAGCCCGGCGTCCGACCTTCCGGCGTCGCGGCATCATACCAAAGCGTCGCCCTAGTTGATATTGCCGGGAACCTATGCCGGTCCGGCAATACCAACTTGTGCGGCGATGGGCAAGCCGCGTCGTCCTTTCCTAAAGCCGAGCCAAGTAGTATGATGCGGTCTCGACGGGCCCGACGCTGGTCCGTGGTGAAATCCGTCCAGCGGTTCGGTGCAGGGCCGCGTTCATGAACCGCGTGGTGCGGAAATTGGAAGATTCACAAGCGACCCCACGTTGCTCCAATGCACGACATTCGGATCAAAGCGCCTTAGACAAAGGAAACGATGTTCGAAAAACCCACTACGACGATTGATGAAGAACTATGCACGGGATGCGAACTGTGCGTTCAAGTATGCCCGAGCAAAACGCTTTCAATGCGAAACGGCAAAGCCGCAGTGACCGGTGAGGCGTCCCTTAACTGTGGACATTGTATGGCGATTTGCCCGGCCGGGGCCATAACCGTCGGGGCAATTGATGACGACATGTCCCGGTTTGCGAATTTTCAGGCCGATCGTAACTGGTTGCCGTACGGAGAGTCGGACACGGCGCAATTGGTGAGATTGATGTCGTCCCGCCGCTCCTGTAGGAATTTTCTCGACAAGCCCGTGCCCCGGTCGATTCTGGAAGACCTTGTGAAAATAGGATGCACGGCGCCATCGGCCACCAATCGACAATTGTGGACGTTTACGATCCTCCCGACTCGGGAGGCGGTAGTTGTCCTAGGCTCCGCGGTGCGGGATTTTTATGCGAAATTGAATTCCATGGCCGAAAAGTCTTTGTTGCGCATGTTCACGAGGCTGATCGGGAAACCTGAGTTGAGCCGATATTATCGAGAATACTACACGTTCGTCAAAGAAGGGCTGGAAGAATTCGAGCGCACCGGTATCGACCGGCTGTTTTACGGAGCCGGCGCGGCCATTGTCGTCGGATCCGGACCGGGGGCGTCATTGCCCAAGGAAGACTCCATGCTCGCTTCCCAGAACATTCTCCTGGCCGCGCACAGCATGGGCTTGGGAAGCTGTTTGATTGGAATGGCAGTGGAGGCCGCCAAGAACGACCGCAAGGTTCAAGGGGCGATAGGTATCCCTGATGATGAAACCGTCTATTCCATAATTGCTTTGGGTTATCCCAATGAATACTACCAACTTCAGGCGGGGAGAAAGAAACCCCTTATCCGATTCTTGGAGAGGTAGGACGGGTGCAATCCCCGTAAGTCGGGCGTTCCGCATGCATAAGGCAACCGGCAGAGGAAAAGCGATATGGCGAGATAGCGGGATATCCCGGTAACACGATATCTTCTTTGAACAAGATGTGACTCCGGCGGAGTGTTGGGGGTGTCGAAGGGAAAGGAGGTAAGGGAGAGTGTTAAGAAAAAAGGACTTCACGCTGACTGCAACCGGTCAACTTCTCAAGGAGCATTTCGCACGGGTGAAGGACGTCCACATGCGAGACCTATTCGCCGGCGACCCTCATCGATTCGGGGACCTTTCAATTGAATTCAACGACATTTTGGTGGACTACTCGAAGAACAGGATTACGCGCGACACACTTAGACTCTTGGTGGAACTGGCCGAGGAAGTCGAGTTAAGGGATGCGGTTGAGCGGATGTTCACGGGGGACAGGATCAATGAAACCGAGAATCGCCCCGTGTTGCATGTTGCTCTGCGAAACCTCGATAGTACCCCCATATTGGTCGGCGGCAACGATGTCATGCCGGAGGTGCGTGCCGTCCTGAACAAGATGAAGATTTTCTCGCAAAGAATAGCGTCGGGCGATTGGGTTGGGTTTACCGGACGCAAGATTTCGGACATCGTCAACATCGGAATCGGTGGGTCGGATCTGGGGCCGTTAATGGTCACGGAATGTTTACGACCCTATGCTGTTCCCGGTTTGTCCGTGCATTTCGTATCCAATGTTGACGGCACACATGTCACGGAGACGTTGAAACGATTGAATCCCGAGACGACGCTGTTCATGATCGCGTCGAAGACCTTCACCACCCAGGAAACCATGGAAAACGCACTTTCCGCTCGGGACTGGTTTTTGAACCATGCCAGGAAGCCGGAACATGTGGCCAAGCACTTCGTAGCAATCTCGACCAATGGGGACAAGGTTCAAGCCTTCGGCATAGACCGAGACAACATGTTCGTTTTCTGGGATTGGGTGGGAGGACGCTACTCCCTTTGGTCGGCCATAGGCCTTTCCATTGCTTGTTACGTGGGATTCGACAACTTCGAGGAGTTGTTGCGCGGCGCTTTCGACATGGATCGGCATTTCAGGACGTCGCCGTTTGATAAGAATATCCCTGTAATACTGGCATTAATAGGCATTTGGTACAATAACTTCTTTGAGGCTCAAACAGAGGCCGTTCTTCCCTATGACCAGTATATGCACAGGTTTCCGGCATATTTTCAGCAAGGGAACATGGAAAGCAATGGGAAATCGGTGGATCGGGCCGGACGACCGGTGTCGTACCAAACGGGGCCGATCATTTGGGGTGAGCCGGGCACGAATGGGCAGCACGCATTCTATCAGTTGATTCATCAGGGCACTAAATTGATTCCCTGCGATTTCCTGGCGCCGGCCGTGAGCCACAACAGCTTGAGAGACCATCACTCGATCCTGCTGTCGAACTTCTTCGCCCAAACGGAAGCCCTGATGAACGGCAAATCAAAAGAAGAGGTAATTGAAGAGCTGAGAAAAGAGGGTAAGAGCGAGGAAGAAATCCAACGACTGTGGCCTTACAAGGTCTTTGAGGGTAACAAGCCCACCAATTCAATCCTCTTCAGAAAGCTTACCCCTAGAGTTTTAGGAAACCTCATCGCCATGTATGAGCACAAGATATTCGTTCAGGGGGTGATTTGGAACATCTTCAGCTTTGACCAGTGGGGCGTTGAGCTCGGTAAGCAATTGGCCAAAAGAATTCTCCCCGAATTGAAACACGGCAATCCGGTTGGGTCTCACGATTCTTCGACAAACGGGTTGATCAACGCCTACAAGCGTATGAGATGAAGCCGAGGTAAATTCTCCATAAGTCCGGATGGTCTTTTGGGGTTCTTACCGGAAACGGATGTCGTCGACACGGCATGGTGCCCCGGATATTCGGCGAACGGACACCACAGCGGATGTGGTCCCGGTAAACCAATCCGATATGTTGAAGAAAATGATTTGACGCAACGGTCCTGCCGGCGCATTTCGCGAAGAAAGCGGCCGTCGGGACCGCATAACACCAGGAGCGGTCCAAATGAGTCGGATGTTTCTTGCGCCCGGTCGTTACGTTCAGGGGGCCGGCGCCATCGCCGAAATAGGGGCCCACGCGGCCGGGCTGGGTACCAACGCCCTGTTCACAGGAGGGAAGACGGCGCTGAACGTGTGCGGTTCCGCGGTTGAGGCCGCCCTCAGAGACAAAAAGGTTGGTTGCCGCAAGGAGTTGTTTAGCGGCGAATGCTCAGACAAGGAGATCAGTCGGTTGGTGGGCCTGGCTGAAGCCGTCGGCGCTGATCTCGTCATAGCTGCCGGCGGAGGCAAAGTGATCGACACAGGCAAGGCGGTGAGCGGCGAAATGAAAATCCCGGTGATCGTCGTCCCCACCATTGCCGCAACCGATGCCCCGTGTTCAGCCTTATCGGTCATCTATTCGGAGCATGGAGTTTTCGAGCGCTACCTCATTTTGCCGAGAAATCCGGACTGCGTATTGGTGGACACGACTTTGGTCGCGAATGCTCCTGTGGAGTTCCTGGTCTCCGGGATGGGTGATGCTTTGGCCACTTATTGGGAAGCGGACACTTGCGCCAAAAGCTGTAAACCGAATGCTATTACCGGGGCGTGCCCTCCCACCCTAGCATCCCTTGCGTTGGCTCGACTATGCTACGACACGTTGCTGGAATACGGCCTTCAGGCGAAGCCGGCCGGGGAAAGGAGATCCGTGACTCCG
>JAZDOF010000627.1:0-8400 GCA_043799015.1 Pseudomonadota bacterium
CGCCGTGACGGAACGGTCTTTCCCACCCTTATGCACAATTCGCTGTTCCGTGACGGCCGGGGCAATGCCTGCGGCCTGCTTGGAACCGTACGGGATATTACCGACATCAAGGAGTCGCAAGAAAGCCTGGATCATGAAAGACGGAGATTTCAGCTTCTTGTGGAAAACTCTCCCTTCGGCTTGGTAATCGTAGATCAAGAAGGGGTTTTCAAGTATCGAAATCCTCAATTTACAAGGATTTTCGGGTACTCGGAGGAAGAAACACCCGACGGAGCCGCCTGGTTTAGGGCGGCATTCCCTGATCCTGACCAGCGTCGTCAAGCAATCGCCGGTTGGATTGAAGATAGCCGACCGGACCGAATAGGTCGGCCGCGCCCCCGCGTCTTTACCGTGAAGTGCAAGGATGGAAATGAAAAAGAAATACAGTTCGGTGCAATAAGACTTCACACCGGCGAAGACATGGTTACCCTTGAGGACATTACGGAAAGAAGCCGTGCCGAGGACAAATTACGTGGGAGTGAGGAGAACTTCCGTCGCATAATTGAAAATCTGCAAGACCCCTTCTACCGGGCCGACATGAACGGCGTTCTTACTTTTCTTTCGCCGGCATCGGAGCGGGTGGCCGGGTACACGCCGGAAGAAGCGGTGGGGCGTCGCATAGAGGAATTCTATTTCGACCCTGCCGAAAGGCAGGAATTCATGAGGCTCATGCAACGGGACGGCTACGTTAATGATTTTCAGGCGCGATTGAGACACAAGAACGGAGATACGGTCTGGGTATCGACCAGCGCACGGATTTGCAGGGACAAGGACGGCAACCCTACCGGTGTCGAGGGAATAGCGCGGGATATTTCCGACCGTAAGAGACACGAAGAAGCTCTCCGGGCGAGTGAAGCGAGGTACAGGGAGTTTGCCGAATTCCTGCCGCAAATCGTCTATGAAATGGATACAAAGAGCAATTTCACCTTCCTCAACCAAAGAGGCTGGGAAGCGGTCGGATATCCTCTAGACATGAGAAAGGGACCGCTTACCATGACCCAGGTGATAGATCCGGAGGAACACGACAGGGCTTCCGCCAACATTGCACGCGCGTTGGCCGGGGAGGATGTCTCCGGTGTTGAATATACAGTTGTGAGGCTCGATGGTACCAAGTTTCCCGTGGTGACCTATTCCAACCCGATTCGGGTCGATGATGCGATTGTAGGCATTAGAGGGGTTGCCGTCGACATAACGGAGCTGAGACGTATCCAGTCCCAGCTCGTTGCCGCCAACACCACGTTGGAAGATCTGGTTAAAGTGCGCACCATGGACTTGGTCCGGGCCAACGAACGATTGACCGAGGAAGTCAAGGAACGTAGGGCCGCCGAGGAATCGCTATTGTTGGAAAAGGAGAACCTGCGCAACATACTTGAGACGATGGAAGACGGAGTTGCAATCATAGACCGGAATTACGGCTTCCAATACGTAAACAGGTCCCTTCGGCAGGCCTTCGGTGATTCCACCGGCATAAAGTGCCACGAATATTTTCACGATGAAGCGCAGCCATGCCCCCGGTGCCATATGAATCGCGTTCTTGAAGGAAGACCGGTCCGACAAGAATGGTGCTCGGCCAAAACCGGACGGACCTATGATCTTAACGACGTTGCAATCAAGAACCTTGACGGAACATCGGCCAAGCTGGAGATCTTTCGGGATATCACCCACAGGAAGCTGATGGAGGAAGCTCTTCGGGACTCGGAAGAGAAATATCGTCTGGTCGTGGAAAACGCCAATGAATCAATAGTCGTCATCCAGGGCGACCAGATGGTTTTCCTCAATAAGAAGGCTTCGGAAGTGCTGGGCAATTCCTACGAAGACGTCCTATCAAGGCCGTTTTCGGAATTCGTGCATCCCGATGACCGGTCCGCCCTCTTGGATCGCTACTCTCGCAGGATGAGGGGTGAAGACGTACAGGGTTCCTATTATGCCAAGCTGCTCGACAAAGACGGCAATGACTGGTGGGCATATGTGAACGTCGTCGTGATGGACTGGAAGGGAAAGCCCGCCGCGTTGGTATTTGCAACGGATGTTTCTCACATCAGAAGGGTGGAACAGGCCTTTAGGGAAAGCCAGCAGCGTTACAGGACCATATTCGAGTCGGCAAACGATCTCATCTTTATCAAGGATTGCCAACGGCGATACGTGGACGCAAACCCCGCGGTGGAAAGACTTTTCGGGCTGTCCTCCGGCGAACTTTCGGGCAAAACGGATAGGGAGCTTTTCGGGGACCAGGATTGGGATCACATCGAGGAACTGGATCGTCTTGCGCTGAGCGGGCGAACGGTGGAAGCGGAATACGCACGGGTCATAGGCGACGCTGCCGTATCATTTCACGTCGTAAGGGTACCCCTTCGGGATGACGATGGCCGTGTAGTCGGGTTGTGCGGCATCGCCCGCGACGTTACTGAACGTAAGGCCGTTTACGATGCCCTCCGTAAGGCCCATGAAGACTTGGAACGTCGCGTCCTGGAACGAACATCCCAGTTGAGGACGGTCAATGAAGGGTTGCAGGCCGAGATATCAAGGCGGGAGAGCATAGACCGCAAGCTGAGACGGAGCGAGGCGCGATATCGTGCTTTGTTGGACGCGATCCCCAATCCGGTGGTCGCCTATGACGCCGGCGGGATGACGACGTACGTCAACTCCGCCTTTGAGAAGACGTATGGCTGGTCTTATGAGGAGTTGCTGGGTAAGAGAATCGACTTTGTTCCTCAAGAAGAGCTGGAAAAGACTCGATTGGGTTGGGATACGACCGTTTCCGGAAAGCGAGAGCGGCTGATTACCAAGCGTTTCACCAAGTCCGGTGACGTTCTTGATATCGATCTGAGGACAGCCATACTAAGAGACGAACAGGGACGCCATTCCGAATCCATCGTCATACACACCGACATAACCCACATAAAGAAGGCCGAAGACGATCTAAGAGAAAGTGAGGCCCGCTATAGGGCGCTGTTCGAAAACGCCGGGGACGCCATCCTGATCATGGAGGCCGAGGGCGGCCGGCAAGGGCGAATTCTATCGGCCAATCGAGCCGCGGAGGACATGCATGGTTACTCTCGGGATGAATTGAACGGACTCAACATAGCGGACCTGGATTCTCCCGAGGATGCCGAAAAGGTACCGGAACGCGTGGGTCGCATACTCAAGGGGGAATGGATTCATGAGGAAGTCGTACACAGGAAGAAAGACGGCACTCTGTTTCCCGTGGAAATATGCGCCGGCATGCTGCGGATAGGCGGCTGTCGGTACGTCCTGGCCATTGACCGGGATATCTCCTATCGGAAACAGGCGGAGGCCGCGCTACGGGAAAGTGAACAGCGGTATCGCGATCTGTTCGACAATTCTGCGGACCTCATATTCACTACGGATATGGACGGTAATTTCATCTCGGTGAATAAGGCGGTAAATGAGATCCTCGGGTACACGGAAGCGGAATTGCTGAACCCGGATTTTCCCCATACAGTTAATCATCAGTACCGCGAGCTCTGCCGTGCCGTTCTGGAACCACGGACCGATGGGGCCTCGGGAAAGCGGGACACTTTCGAGGCTTTGCTTCGTGCGAAAGACGGGCGTCCGGTTTGGCTGGAGGTCAACATTAGGCATGTCGTCACGGAAGGTGAGATAGTAGGGATACAAGGATCGGCCAGAGATATCGGCGAGCGAAAGAAGGCCAAGTTGGAGCTGGAGGCCGCCCTGGATGAGGCGGAACATTTACGGGATGAGGCGGAAAAGGCAAGCCTTTCAAAGAGCTATTTCGTGGCCAACATGAGCCATGAGATCAGGACCCCCATGAATGCGGTCATGGGTCTCACGGACTTGGCTCTCAGATCGGAGCCGTCTCCCAAGATCAGAGATTACCTCACTAAAATCAGTCAATCGGCCGACTGCCTACTCACGATAATCGACGATATTTTGGATTTTTCCAAGATCGAGGCCGGGAAACTGGGAATTGACTCGATTGACTTCAATCTCGGCGACGTTATGGGGCGATTGACGGACCTGTTCGGGCATCGGGCCGCGGAGAAGGGCATACGGTTATGCGTAACCATAGACCATGACGTGCCGCTGAATTTGAGCGGCGATCCGGTGAGATTGGGGCAAGTGCTCGTGAACCTGACGTCCAATGCGGTGAAGTTTACGGACCGAGGAACAATCGTGGTAAGGGCCGTCTTGGCGTCGAAGGACCTTGAAAAGGCGGTTATAGACTTCAGCGTCGTGGATTCGGGGATAGGGTTGGCCCCGGAGAACATAGCCAGGGTGTTTGATTCGTTCACTCAAGGAGACGGCTCAACCACTAGAAAGCACGGTGGGTCCGGCCTTGGCTTGACCATATGCAAACGGCTCGTGAGGATGATGGGCGGCGACATACGAGCTGCAAGCCGTAAGGGTGCCGGAAGCACATTCTCCTTCAAGTTGGAGTTCCCGATTAGAGGAACGGATGAGGAGGGGGCTTCGGAAACCGGCCCCCTACGCGAACCGGAAGCGGCCGGCAATAGGGGCCGTGGAATTAGAGGAGCGCGGGTCCTGGTGGTGGAAGACAACGACATCAGTCGACTCGTGGCGGTAGAAATGCTGAAAACCGCGGGAGCCGTCGTCGAAGTGGCGACGGGCGGTGAAGAGGCTATTCGCATGGTATGTCGATCCGATTACGATGCTGTGCTGATGGACGTGCAGATGCCGGGCATGGACGGTTTGGAGGCCACCAGGACCATAAGAACCTTCGACCGTCTGCGTGACATGCCGATAATAGCTCTGACGGCCCACGCCATGACGGGTGACGTCGAGCTATGCGCAGAAGCGGGCATGAACGATCATATCCCCAAACCGATCAGTTTTCGGGGACTGATGTCCAAGCTCGAGACATGGGTGTCGGGCGGGGTCGCCGGCGTTGTCCCGCTGCCTTCAGGGTTCACGGGAGACGGCGGCGCCGTCTTGAGTCCCCCTGGACTGGATTTGGAAGATGCTCTTGATAGGCTTGACGGAAATCACGAGGTCTTGATCAGGCTGCTGTCGTCTTTTGCGGAAAAGCATGTTGACGCATCGGAACGCATCGAACGGTTCGTGGCGGGGGAAGAAAAGGAAGCCGCCCTTCTCCTGCCCACGGTATTACCGGAATCGCAGGCAACCTGGGCGCCGGCCGGCTTCAACAAGCCGCTCGGAAGCTTGAGATCGCCCTGCGTAATTGGGATGAACGCCTATTCCCCCAACTACTCGGCGAATTTGATTCTTCCCTCAGGGAAGCCATCAATTCCTGTCTATGGGTGGTGGAGAAAAACAGGTAACCATACCGGCTTAGGGCAGTCCGGCCGGCGATTCCGGATTCGATCCTGCCGTTACGCACCCGCAACCGGAGATCCTAGGGGGGCATCGCCGGGAAAAGCCCGGTGGGAGCGGCCGGATGCCGGTGCCGCGTCACGCGGAAGCAATCAAGGGTGATTTGGAGGTTCCGTGTAATTAATTCCCATGGCCCCCTGCAACTCCGCTAGGGTGGCGTTGGTCTCTCCCAGGGCCTTGGTCCGTTCCAGGTCGTTCTGCAACATATTCGCCCGGGCTTCTTCGAGGGCAAGTTTGTCCAGGTCGTCGCGGCTCTGTCTGTCTTTCGCTATACGCATAACCTCGTTCGAGCTCGTGAATGCGGACTGGGTGCTTTGAAGCTCGTCCTGGGCATCGTGGAACTGGATTGCCGCCGTGCGCACCTGAGAGGCTATGCCTACGGCGACGGACCCCACCTCACGTCGGGTCTTGGCTGAGTTGGCTCCCGCGGCTTCATACTCCTTTGCGTTGGACAGCCAGTCGACCAAGTCGAAGTACACGGAAAGGCCTACTTCCTTCCATTCCTTATTATAGAGAAACTTGTCCTTATCTCTGTTGTAACGCCAATATCCCGACAGCTTCGGCAAGTACTTCACGACGGTACGCTTCAGGTCGTTGAGGGAACTGATGTGGTTCAAGCCCGCTTCAAACGCTTCCGGCCTGTTCTGAACCGCGACCATCTCCATATTGCATACGGCCATATCGAACTTGGGCGGCTCAAGATCACCCACCAACAGAAAGCCTCCGTCAACGCATCGTTCGGGTGAAATCGCCATGGCCGAGGCGAGAAGGTTCCGTTGCTTTTCGACTTCGTTCTTTACACGGGTATATAAACGTTGGGCCCGAATCAGATTTTGGGCGGCCCTATTATAGTCTTCAACGGACGCAAGCTTTCGGTTGAACGCAGTCTTCATCCTTTCCGCGACGGTTGATCGCGCCCGGACAAGGTTCCTTGCCTTTGGGAGGCAGCTCTGAAGGCTCAAGAGTCTGAAATATGCTCCGTCCACCATAGCGAGGATCTTCTGCGCCACTCTCATACGCGTGTAATGTGATTTGGTGGAGTCATTAGCGCTGCTTTTGGTCAAGTAGTAGGCTAAAGCCGCGTCCGTGGGGCTCCATCTGGCCTCCAGGGAAAAACGTTCCGTGCTCCGTTCGTGTCCTGTGGAGAAGTTGGTCACGCCGGTCCCGCTGGAGCCGGGAGACGGTTGTTCACCTTCGCGACCGAGTACGTCGCTGTACGAGTACTGAGGATTGTCTCTTTCGCTTAGATCACCCGAGAACATCACATGGGGGAGGAGCTTGGTCCGATTGCTGTATTCGACGGCCCTCTTTGTGAACTCGTCCATTCGGGCCACTTGGATGTCCAGATTATTTGCCAGGGCTGCACGCCTACATTCCGTAAGCGTAAGATGCCGGTTCGGAAACACCGCCGTTATCGGCTTGGCTCTATGGTTCATCAGGGCGTCGGCAGCGGTTGCACGGGTAAACTGCACATGATCGCCGGTCGAAAAGGCGGAACCCACAACGTCCTTGATCGATGGGGTCTGCACGGTCGGCAATGATCGGACACAGCCGCACATGAGCAGCGCGCATACAATCCCCGTTAAGGGCCCAATCAGTATTGACGGGTGCTTCATGGGGCCCTCACTTAGACAACAACAGCGAGCCGTTGGTGCCGACCTCAAGCGATCCTTCGGCGTTGTCGATGAGCAGGTAAACTCGCTTTGTCCTGGATTTGGGGTCGATCAGCTTTCCGACCCTATCCACCGTGCCTTTGAACTTGCCTTGGGTCTCCGGTAGAAAGAACGCCTCCGTACCCTTCTTGAACTCCGAAACAAGCATTTCGGGAACGTTTGCCACTGCATGGACCTTGGAGCTGTCCACGATGGCAAATATTTTTTCCAGACGATCCACCGGCTCGTCCGGCTGCTTATAGCGAACGGCAATATAACCGGTGAACGGGGCTTTGATTCGGCAACACCGGAGGTCGTACCGCGCCAAATCAAGTTCCTTGGCTGCTTCACCGACCCGGTGAGCCGTGCCTTCCGCCTCGGCCTCGGCCTTTGCCACATCTTGGCGTGAGGCTCCGTCGAGCTCGAAGAGCTCCCTCTTTATGCGCAATTCTTCTTCGGCCCTTTTCAGCGCGGACTTAAGCGCATTCACTCGTTCCTCGGCTCGTTGAACGGCAAGCTGGTATCTCTCCGATCCGATCTCGGCTATCACTTGGCCTTCCTGCACCAAGTCACCTTCGTCGTAGTGAACTCGTTCGATTATTCCACCGACTTGGCTTCCCACATTGGCTGACCGGAAGGGATTGACGACTACGGCTTCGACATGAACTTCGCGCCTTGCGGATTCCTCGGACGCAGCCTTCGCCGCTGCGCCTTCAGCGCCCGTTTGTTTCCCGGACGGCGTCCATTGGTCGTCCTCCCTTGCCTGGGACATGGTCCCGAACCAAGCAATAGCGCAGATACACACCACCAGCGATATCCATACCCATCGCGTACACATGCAACAAACCCCATAAAGCGGAGTCAAAACCAAACTTTATCTAAGCATCGCAGAACACTAGCGATAATGTCAAAGCTTGTCAAGTATTTCCCGCTCTCCCCGGTGATCATGTTTAATTTCAAAGGGATGTGATCGAGCCAGCCCTGTAGGACCGTGCCGCGGACCGCTTAAGGGCCGGCAATACTCTGGTAGGCGAAGCAAAAAAAACCGGAATCGTCCCTGCGGATCGACCCCGTTGTGGCGGGCTCCTTGAAGATGGTTGAAAGTGCCGATAACGTTGGTCACGAGGTATAGTGACGCTCCTTGGAATTTGCGGCAAAACCGGCCCCGCGGAACCAAGGTAACGTAGCGGGGTTTATCCCCGCCCGCCGGCGGCATCCAGGGAACGGGCGGGGATAAACCCCGCCCCTTGTATGTTTGTTTCGATTCACTCAACCGTTCAGGGTTCCCGCAATTCTCAACGTGGGGCTTTCCAGCCTGCGATGTTTCTTAGCGCGATCTCGGCAGGCCGGCAAGCCTGCCCCACAAGAGTGAATG